>JAQICW010000237.1 GCA_027858355.1 Desulfobacula sp. | reverse complement strand
TAGATTATGTTGAAAAAGCGAAACTGTTTGCCCCAGAATAATTGAGCCATGAATGTGAGTGAGTGAACTTGAAAAACTCTCACACATTCACAACATCAATTATTCTGAAAGGTACCAGTTTAATTTTTGACCGGAGACAAAAAAATCATCCATACCATATCTGGTATCTTGGAAAATTTTAAATAGCCCGGACTGGTGAAAGAAGTGCTCGGTAGATTGTTTTATTTGACTCGTCTTTAATGATACCATGAGCTCGCCATGTAAGACATCGTAGTCAATGTCATAAGATGATCCGGGAGAGGTTTAGTAAAACTCGAAGCAAATTCTTTCCACCGATAAGAATAATCCATCCTAAACCTTTGCACTATTTCGGCGCTAAAACCCAAGGGAGGAGTCCAGTGCATTAGTCACGCTGGCTGGAACCTATGAGGGGGGGGGCAACCAGTATTCCTACCGTGACCGTACATGGGGCGTGCTTTTCTGAAGGACCGACCCCGTCGGAGCAACTGTAATGATCGATTTATCCATAAGTTCCCTTTCGATTTTTATAAAGTCAAAATTTTGTAAATATTTATTTATTAAAATTGTATTTTTTTTCTTGACAACTCAAGTCGCTTAATTGTAGCATCTTTTAGACCGTTAAATTAATGGTCGTTCATTAATATTATTAATTAATGATCATTAATGATAGGGATTTATTGGGCGTTTTTTTTATAGGATATCTCAAAGCTTAGGGGCAAAGTCATCAAATACACGAAACAACATAAAGAACAAAGAGAAAAGATTCTTGAAGAGTCAAGAATTCTCTTTTGGAAGAAGGGCTATTTTGGTACCAGCATGCGGGTCATTGCTAATAAATGCAACTGCGAGCCAGCAAATATATACAACTACTTCAGTTGCAAGGAAGATATTTTTCTTGAAATGCTCAAAAACGAAATGGAGCTAATTGTCACTCCTTTGCTGCCACTGGAAAATGACGAAACGACTGATCCGGTTAAGCAGCT
Organism: Desulfobacula sp.; assembly: GCA_027858355.1. The sequence goes on along the minus strand of JAQICW010000237.1, from coordinate 15,739 downwards.
GCAGCTGATGATCGAGAATCATGTGTCGGTTACTCTCGGCCGCATGAGATCAGCAAAAATGCTGTTCGACTCGGACCTTGGAAGTTTGTCTCTTGCAAATCGTAAAAAAATTATCGAGATGCGTGATACCTACGACCGGGTACTGTGTTCAATTATTCAGCGGGGTATCGACAAGGGCGTTTTTTCTGTAACGGATGTAAAATTGGCAGCTTACAGCATTGCTTCCATGATCGTGCGTACTCGGATGTGGTTCTCTGCCAAGGGGAGACTGTCGCTTAAAGAGGTTCAGGACTTCATCTTTAACTTTGCCTTAAATGCACTCAATGGAAATAATTGACAAACTGAAACAGGAGCAATTTAAGTTATGGAAAAGATCTGGATGAAAAATTGGCCTTTCGGAATCTCTCAAACCATAGATTATACTCACGGGAAGAGCCCTATTTTTGAGTATTTAAGGTTCCATGCCCAGAGCTATCCTGAAAAGGTTGCTATTAATTTTTACGGTTTGGAAATCACTTATGCCCAACTGGATAAGATGTCCGATAGTTTTGCTGCTTACCTGACCACAAAAGGAGTAAAAAAAGGAGACCGTGTCGCACTCTATATGCAAAGTTGCCCTCAGTACATCATTTGCCAAATAGGCGTGCATAAAGCGGGTGGGATTGTCATTCCCTGTGGTCCTATGGGAAAAGCATGGGAACTGGAAGGGCTTATCGCCGGAACCAGAGCGCGGGCCATCGTGTGTCTTGATCAGCTTTATCCTGTTGTAGAAGAGGTCCGGAATATAACCGGGCTTGAAATCATCGTGGTAACCAGTCTCGATGACTTCCTGCCCGAGGATCCTATCGTTCCTCTCCATGAATCACTACAGGTAGCTAAAAGAACCTTTAAAAACACCGATGAACTGACAGATATACTGGCAGCGGGAAATGGAGCCTATACATCACCGCAAATTTCCATTGACGACGTGTGCCTTCTTCAATTCACCAGCGGTACCACTGGTATGCCAAAAGGGGCTATGCTGACACACGCCAACCAGTTGTTTAAATCAGCCTGCCAGGCGCAGACATATAAATATGAGCCTGATGACGTCGTACTTACGGCAATGCCCATCTACCATATCGCAGGTATGCTCTGGGGAATGACAACTGCCATTTATACAGGATGCACCATGGTCATACAGACAAGATTTGATGCTAGAGCAATGGCAACTGCAATTGATCGCCTGAAATGCACCAAGCATTACGGTACCGTATCCATGAACGCAGAAATCCTTAAGCTGGATGACCTGGACTCCTACGACCTGACCTCCCTGAAAATTAATCCCTGCACCAGCTTTGGCGTTTTTTTAACCGAAGAGATCGCCGAGAAATGGCGAAAGGTTACCGATGGTTGCTTCCTGATTGAGGCGGCTTACGGTTTGAGTGAAACGCATACCGGGGACACCTTCAGTCCCCTGGACAAGCCGAGAGTCGGTAGTGTCGGAATACCCAATTATGAAACTGATTTGAAAATTGTCGACTTTGATGATCCGACTAAAGAACTTGGGGTGAACGAGGTCGGTGAAATCACGGTAAAAAGCCCGGCCGTTTTCAAGGGGTATTGGGAAAGACCCGAAGAAACATCCGAGACCCTAAGAGACGGGAGATTGTACACCGGGGATATGGGCAAGTTTGATGAGGACGGATACGTTTATTATCTTGGTCGCAAAAAAGAAATGATCAAATCTTCGGGCTATACCATTGCCCCCGAGGAAGTGGAAGAGTTCTTGCTGCGGCATCAGGCGGTGGAAAAGGTGGCCTGTATCCCTGTGCCTGACCCCAAAAAGGGAGAGGTTGTAAAGGCTTATATTGTATTAAACCCTGAGTATCAGAATAACATTACTGACCAGGACATTATCTCTTGGGCCCGGGAGAAAATGGCAGCTTATAAATATCCGAGATTCGTAGAATTTCGTACAGAGTTGCCAACCGGTCCGACAGGTAAGATTCTGCGAAGGAAACTAAGGGCTCAAGATGGGAGTGAAGCATGATTTTCCAATAAACCTAAACCAAGAAACCTAAAGGAGAAATTCAATGGCAGACAAGAAGAAAGAAACTGTTCAAGATTCGATTTCCAGGCGTGATTTCATCAAAAAAGCGGGCCTCGCTTCTGCGGGAGTTGTCGGTGCTTCTATTCTCAGTCCCGTAGGCACTCCTTATCTCTTTGCAAAGACCAAAGATACAATTAAAGTCGGTTACTGTGAAGTCACGAGCGGCCTTTTCGGAAGCCTTGGCGGAGCAGAGATTACGGGAACCAAGCTTGCGGTAAAACATATCAACGCCAAGGGGGGCATTATGGGTCGCCCCGTGGAAGTAATTTATTTAGATACTCAATGTAAGGCTCAAGATGCGGCCCGCATGGCGAAGCGGTTGATTCTGGAAGAGAAAATCATCGCTCTTCACGGAGAAACCTGCACCAGTGTTACCAAGGTTTTAGGTGACGTTACCAAACAATACGGAATCCTTCACTGGGACTATGAGGTTGATGGTGCTTCTGTATACCAAGGAATGCACAAATTGAGTTTCCGTTTTGGTGACGATGGACCTACTCAAATGCGCGGAATAGCACAGCTGGCTGAACAAAGATATCCAGACATCAAACGATGGGCCGTTCTGACGCCGGATTATGGCTGGGGCCACGACTGCCTGGCTGATTTCCAGGAAGCCCTGGCACAAACGACACTCAAGAACTGTGAAATAAAACCAATTCTACACCCCTTCGGATGTGCTGATTTTTCAACTTATATCCAGCAAATCATTGATTTCAAAGCTGAGGGACTTGTCAGCATATCCTGGGCCGGAGATATGATCACCTTTTTGCGCCAGCAAAAGCCTTACGGGTTGTATGAAAAAATGGTTGGATTTCACTATGGAAATTCCGTTGGCATCTGTAAGGCGATGGGCAATGAAATGGAACCAATGTGGAGCGGAATGGATTTAGGACATCCTTCCCTGCCAGCCGGCAAACGGTTCAACGAAATGTACATCAAAGAAACGGGTAACTGGGTACCTGAAGATACAGTAGCCGCATATTATGATTCGCTTTTTATATTGAAAAATGCAATCGAATCAGCCCAAAGCATAGACCCGGTAAAAATTGCCAAAGCAATGGAAGGGATGGAGTATGATGGCTATGCCGGATGGGTAAAGATGCGCGCCACTTCACATCTGCCGATCAGAAAAACATATAATCTGGGATACATGGGACCTGTATCAGGAGCGCCGTATTGGATGGCAACGGATATCTTCACAATCCCTTATGAAAAGGTTATGGTTACAGATCAAGAGGCCAAAGAAAAGTGGAAGCTTCCGATTCCCTTTAAGGCATAATTGATGGGACTGACGCCGTTGCCAAAATTTCTCCGGTTACGGCGTCAGTACCGTACGTTTTTTCCTCTTAATACATTTTTCAATAAAGGCTGAGGATATGATTTACATATTTAATGGCATGACTTTTGCCATGTTGCTATTCATCGTTGCTTCAGGTCTTAATATTGCCCTAGGGTTTTTGGGAGTGCTTAATTTTTCGCATGGAGCTCTGTTTTTGCTGGGAGCCTATGTGACCTATAGTGTCTCAGAGATATTTGGGAGCTTCTGGCCGGCCCTGTTTATTGCTCCCCTGGTCATCGGCCTTCTTGGGGGGCTTATAGAAGCCATTTTTCTGAGGCCCTTATACCGTCGGCATCATATATATACTATTTTGTTGACTTTCGGTATGATTCTGGTGTTCCACGATTTAATTAAAATCATATGGGGTGCCGATATCAAAACCGTCGCGATGCCGGCAATTCTGTCCGGAACAGTTTCCCTGTTCGGCGATATTTTTCCAATCGCCTCCATATTCACGATTTGTGCGGGTCTTGTAACCGCTCTGGGTCTATGGCTGCTTTTTAGTAAAACCAAGTTCGGCAGGGTCCTCAGGGCGGTATCGACGGATAGAGAGATTGCCGGTGCCCTGGGGTTTAATGTCCCAATGATCGGTACCATCGCATTTATGCTGGGTGCGGCACTCGCTGGCTTTGCCGGTACTCTGGGATCTTTGAAATTATCCATCGTTCCTGGTGTGGATGCGGAGATTCTGATTTACTGTTTTGCTATTGTCGTCATCGGTGGTGTAGGAAGTTTTCGAGGGACTTTTGTCAGTTCGTTGATCGTTGGAGAAACGCATGTTTTGGGTGGTGTCTTTTTCCCGGATCTGGCCATGTCGTTTGTCTTTATTCTGCTTGTTGTTTTTTTGAGTATACTGCCCCGGGGCCTTTTTGGCCGCGAGATCGAACAAGTTCATATCCCCATTGCGCCTTATACAGGGGAAATCGGAAGAGTGTTCCGGTGGTTGAGCCCGGGTGTCGCCAATCAAGCCATGATGGTCTTAGTTTTTCTGGCCCTGGCATTGCTCCCGGCATGGCTATCCCAATACACGCTCCTTTTGTGGGGAGAAATTCTCATTTTTTCTCTTTTTGCCATCAGCTTTAATTTGTTGTTCGGGTTTACCGGCATGCTCTCCTTCGGGCAGGCATCAATATTTGCAGCCGGGGCCTATGGCATCGCTATTTTGTCAACCGTGTATAACATCTCCTGGAGCCTGGCATTTTTGGGCAGTCTTATTTTTTCTGTCTTTGTGACTTTTATTTTTGGTATCCTCAGCATTCGAAGATCTGAAATTTATTTTGGAATGCTTACCCTTGCCTTTGCCCAGCTCTTCTACAGTATTATTTTTAAGTGGAACAGTCTGACCGGAGGGGCAGACGGCCTTTCAGGCATAGCCTTTCCGCGTTTGGAAATATTCAACCGGATTATAGAAATTAAATCGCCTATCAACAACTATTATTTCATACTTTTTTTTGTCGGAATTTCATATCTGATCATCCGAAGAATTATCAAATCCCCTTTTGGTCAGATAATGACAGCAATCAGGGAAAACCCGGACCGTGCCGAATTTATGGGATTGGATATCAGAAAGTACAAGCTGATCGTTTTTATGATCGCCGGATTTTTTGCAGGTCTGAGCGGCGCACTTTTCGCACCGTTTTCCGGCACCATAGATCCTTTCATGTCCCATTGGTCGAAGTCTGGAGAACCTGTTTTTATGAGTTTGATCGGCGGCATCAGCGTCCTGTTTGGACCGGGTCTTGGTACCTATATTTACTATACTTTCAACAGCATTATCATTTCGATGACAGAGTACTGGCAGCTGATTATGGGGACTCTGCTTATAACCATCGTCATGGTTTTTCCCATTGGAATTATGGGCTATTTTAAAAAAATAATTCTGAGCTTCACAAAAGAATGCCCGGATTCGGGATATTAGAGCAATAAAAAGGAAATAAAGGTGCGCAATGGAAATCCTTCAAATTAAGAATTTAACAAAGAGTTTTGGCAAACTGAATGCCTCATCTGATATCAATTTCAATGTTAAAAGCAAAGAACTGTTAGCAATTATTGGCCCGAACGGCGCCGGTAAAACCACACTTTTTAATCTCATCACCGGGAAGTTCTCACCCACGAGCGGAAAAATTTTTTTCGATGGGGAAAAAATCAGTGGACTTCCAAAATACAAGATTGTTAAAAAAGGGATCAGTCGATCTTTTCAAATCGTTAATTTATTTCCAGACCTGACACTATTTAACAACGTTCGGATCGGGGTGTTGTCGCACCAGAAAAAGACCATGAATCTGTTTAAAAACGTGGATCGGCTTGATGGAACCACGCGTGAGGTGGAGCGGATTCTGGATTTGGTTCACCTGAAAGATAAGCGAGGACTTTCGGCATATGCCCTTTCCCATGGTGATCAAAAATGCCTTGAGATGGCCATGGCCCTGACCAACAATCCCAAACTTTTGCTTCTCGACGAACCCACGGCTGGAATGAGCCCGGAAGAAACTCAGTATACAACCCAATTGATAAAGGACATCTGGGAGAAGACGGGAACCACCATCATTTTTACTGAACATGATTTGGATATGGTGTTTTCAATTGCAACACGCATTCTGGTGCTACAGATGGGTCGGGTTCTTGCTGAGGGGACTCCCGAAGAAATCAAGCGTGACCCGAAGGTGCGAAAAGCATATCTGGGAGACAAGATATGAAGATATTAGAAGTAACAGATATTCAAAGCTATTACGGGAAAAGCCACGTACTTTTCAATGTTTCCCTTGAAGTGGAAAAGGGAAGCGTGGTCGGCCTGATCGGAAGAAACGGTGCCGGAAAATCGACAGCACTCAAAAGCATCATCGGTATTGTCCCACCCGCATCCGGATCCATCCGGTTTAAAAATAAAGAAATCGCCAGGATGGCATCTTTTAAAATTGCGCGCAGGGGAATTGGATATGTTCCGGAAGATCGACGGGTATTTTCAGATCTTACCGTTTATGAAAACCTTGAAATCATGATGGCAGTTAACAAAAAGACGGGTGCGACCTGGACCATCAAAAAAATATTTGAATTGTTCCCGGTTTTGGAGAGGTTACAGTCCAGTCGCGGGATGGAATTGAGCGGAGGAGAGCAGCAGATGTTGACCATCGCGCGCAGCCTCATGGCCAATCCGGAGGTTTTGCTGCTTGACGAACCTACCGAAGGACTTGCCCCTCTTGTTGTTCGTGAGATTCAAAAACTTATTCGCGAGCTTAGCAAAGAAATTACACTTTTGATTGCTGAACAGAACCTCTCCTTTATGCTGGATCTGATCGATTTCGGATATATTATTGATCAGGGAAATATCGTTTTTGAGGGCACTGTCGACGAATTAAATAAAAATAAATTTATCCAAGAAAAATACTTAGGTGTGTGATTGGGAAACAAAAAGGGAACGTTTAAGAAAATGAAATTTAAGACCCTGAAAACAGGTATAATTGATGAGAAGATCGCTGAAATCGTGATCCACAGACCAGAAAAATTGAATGCCTTAAATACACAGGTGCTGTCAGATCTATGCAATGCTTTTGACGACTTTAGTCGGAGCAATGAAGTTGGCATAATTATTTTATCAGGCAGCGGCGGGAAATCGTTTATCGCAGGTGCAGATATTGATGAGATGGCAGACATGCGGCCTTTGGAATTCAGAGAATATTCTATGAAACTGCGCTATCTCACAAAAGTGATGGGTAGTAGCCCTAAACAGATCATTGGTGCAGTAAAAGGTCATGTTTTCGGTGGAGGGAATATCGTGGCAATGCATTGTGATTTTCTGTTTGCCACCGAAAATTCAGTTTTCGGCCAACAAGAAATAAATCTGGGTATCTTGGGAGGCATCGCTAGACTTATATATCTGGTGGGGGACCGCCGCGCCTGGGACATTATAACCACTGGACGAACATTGAACGCCCAGGAGGCTGAAAGAATCGGGCTCATTACCCGCTGCCTGGCTGAAGAAGAGTTTGACGATTTTGTACAATCCTATGCTCGCAGACTTCTTGCGCAACCGGCAACAGCCATGGCGTTTGCCAAGGCCGTAAAAAAAATGTCGGAAAAAATCGACCTCGAATCGGCATACGAGTATGAAAATGAACTGACCAGCCTTTGTTTTGATTCGGCGAATTCAAAAGAACGGCTACAGAATTTTGCCGCTCGGTTCAAGGCTTGAGGGCGACCAAGTCATTGCTCTGGAACTTAGAATTTTTTGGGGGGTCAATTATAACCAACAAATCCGCCTCAGACACCAGGCACAGATTCTTGATTTTTATTGATTCAAGCCCTTTGAAGACAAAGAGATGTGTTTTGTTTGCCGTGAGGTTGAGGTAATGGCTCGCACACAATGCGGCCCTATCTCATTTTGTTTAGGGCAGTGGACATAATTGTTCGATATACTTATGAGGTTCCAGATTGTTTTTTCAATTGGCTGAACTAATTTAAAATATAGAATTTAACGCATAAAAAAAGGATAACCATGATACCAATTCAAAAAGTCTGTGTAGTTGGAGCTGGCAATATGGGGCATCAGATTGCCATGCAGTTCGCCCGGTACGGATTTTCAACTACCGGTATGGACACCAACGCCGAGGTTTTGGACAATGCCAGGGCATTTGCCGAAAAATGGTCAAAAAAACAGGTGGCCAAGTCACGGATGACTCAACAACAGTCCGACGAGATGACAGGTCGCCTGCGCTTTACCAGCGATCTGACAGATGCCGCCAAGGATGCAGATCTGGTGGTCGAGGCAATTGTTGAAAAACTTGCGATTAAAAGATCTTTGTTTAAACAACTGGATAATATATGCCCGGATCATACAATTTTGGCCACCAACAGCTCTTATATTGTGAGTTCAAAGATTGCAGATGCAACAAAAAGACCCGATAAAGTGCTCAATCTTCATTTTTTTAATCCGGCCCTGGTAATGAAACTGGTTGAAGTGGTTAGAGGTCCCCATGTGTCAGATGAAACCATTGATGCGATTATGGAAGTTGCCGTACGACTCAAAAAAGAACCCACATTGATAAACAAAGAGATTTATGGGTTTGTGGTCAACAGAATCTTTTCTGCCATTACCCAAGAAGCTTGTTCTCTGCTTGACCAGGGTGTTGCATCCATCGAAGGCATTGACAATGCGGTTCGAAATGGCCTTGGCCATCCCATAGGGCCATTTCAACTCCTTGATTTGACCGGAATTGACCTGGAATACACCGTACTTATGGAAAAATACAAGGAGACCGGTTCTTCTTCTGATAAGCCAAGCCCTGCTATTGTGGAAAGATATGCCAGAGATGAATATGGAAAGAAAACAGGGAAAGGGTTTTATGACTACCATAAATAATAAATTGGGCGCACAAGTTCCTGAATTTAAATATATCCTTTTTCACTGTAAGGACAAGATAGCAAATATTACTATTAATAGACCCAAAGTCCTTAATGCATTGAATCATGATCTTATATCTGAATTGTCCCTTGCCATGGATTACCTGAAGGATGACACTGAAATTTGCGCACTTATCATTTCCGGTGGAGAAAAAGTTTTTGCGGCAGGCGCAGATATAGAGAACATGGTTGATATTACACCGGAACAGGCCAGAGCCTTTAGCTTTAATGACATTTTCCTTAAAATTGAAAATTTGAATTTTCCTGTCATCGCAGCGATTGCCGGATATGCACTGGGAGCAGGTCTTGAATTGGCCTTAGCCTGTGACATTCGAATTTGCAGTGAGGATGCGCAATTGGGTATGCCTGAAATAAAATTAGGTATTTTCCCGGGTGGTGGTGGAACCCAGAGATTACCAAGACTAATTGGACAGGCAAGGGCAAAGGAAATGATTTTTTTGGGAAATATAATTGATGCAGATACCGCTTTCCACTATGGTCTTTGCAATAAAATTTGCAATAAAAACCTTATGGATGAAGCAAGGTCAATTGCCGGAAAAATTGCATCCGGTCCTAAAGTTGCCATGGGGCTTGCAAAGCAGGTCATTGATAAAGGGTTTAACATGGATATAGGAACAGGAACTTTATTTGAAACCATTGCATGGGCAGATCTTTTTTCAACAGATGACCAGAAAGAAGGAATGAAAGCTTTTTTAGAAAAAAGAAAACCAAAATTTATCGGAAAATAAGGAGTTATCCATATGAACGAAGTCGTAATAGTAGCCGCCTGCCGAACAGCAGTCGGTCGGCATGGAAGTGCATTTAAAAATCTAACAGCCCTTGAACTGACTATCCCGGTTATGAAGGAATTATTGAAGCGGGCAGATCTGGATGCTAGCCTGATTGATGATGTTATTTGGGGGTGCAATTATCAAAAAACAAATATGGAAAATAATATTGCCCGTGTGGCAGCTTATAAGGCAGGGATTCCAGAAACTGTTCCCGGCATTACGGTTCATAGAAATTGTACCTCTTCCATGTCTTCAATACAAATGGGGTATTATCAGATAAAATGTAATGATGCCGATGTCATAATGGCCGGTGGAACAGACAGCATGAGTAATGCCCAGTATACAATGGAAAAAATGCGCTGGGGAACAAGAATGGGCCACTCAGAGGTTCGGGATTCCATGTGGGATTCTTTGACAAATCTGGGAATTGGACCAGCAATGGGTATTACTGCTGAAAACCTTGCTGAAAAATATAATATTACCCGGGAGCAACAGGATGAATTTGCAGTTCTTAGTCATGCAAAGGCCATTAGGGCCATTGATGAAGGCCGTTTTAAGGATGAAATTGTTCCCATTGAAGTCAAGGACAGAAAAAAAACAACTATTGTGGATACAGATGAGCATCCTCGCAGGGATATGAGTTTGGAAGCAATTTCAAAACTCAAACCTGCCTTTAAGCAGGGGGGAACGGTCACGGCGGCAAACGCATCCGGAATAAATGACGGATCTTCTGGCATCATTCTTATGTCTGAAAAAAAGGCAAAAATGCTTGAATTACCGATAATGGCAAAAATTATTTCCACTGCTACCACAGGCGTAGCCCCTGAACTCATGGGAATTGGTCCAATTTCTTCAAGCAAAAAAGCATTGAAAAAAGCAGGATTAAAGATGGATGATATGGAATTAATTGAAATTAATGAAGCCTTTGCTGCCCAGTACCTGGCCTGTGAGATCGGCATGGAAGTGAACAGAAATATCTGCAATGTGAATGGGGGGGGGATCGCTTTGGGGCACCCTGTGGGAGCGACCGGAGCAAGAATCACCACCACGCTTCTTTACGAAATGAAAAAGCGTAATTTAAAAATGGGACTTGCCACCCTTTGCGCAGGTGGTGGAATGGGAACGTCCCTTGTTATTGAATTAAATCTATGATCCTTATCCATAAAGAAAAAAAGAGAGATTAGCCTCATGATGACAGCAAACGAATATAAAGACAGCTTAAGAAAACTTAACCTTGTTGTATACATGTTTGGAAAACGAATTGAAAATGTGGTTGATGATCCCATCATTCGTCCTTCAATGAATGCGGTTGCATTAACCTATGCACTGGCTCACAACCCGAAACATGAAGATCTCATGACAGCAACATCCCACATCACCGGGAAAAAAATTAATCGATTCTGCCATATTCACCAGAGCACGGAAGATCTTGTGAAAAAGACGGACATGGGTAGGTTTTTGGGATCAATGACCGGCAGCTGTTTCCAGCGTTGTGTGGGTATGGATTCTCTTAATGCGCTTTCAATGACCACGTTTGACATCGATACAAAACATGGAACAAAATACAATAAAAGATTTCTTAAGTATCTTGAATATGTTCAGGAGAATGATCTGACCTGTGATGGAGCCATGACAGATCCCAAGGGGGATCGGTCTCTCCCTCCTCATAAACAGACGGATCAAGACATGTTTATGCATGTGATCAGGGAAGAAAAAAAGGGCATTATCGTCCGGGGAGCCAAAGCACACCAGACAGGAGCAGTCAATTCCCATGAAATTATTATTATGCCAACCATTGCCATGCGTGAAGCAGATAAAGAGTTTGCCATTTCCTTTGCCCTTCCCAGCGACGTCATTGGTATAACGTATATAATGGGCCGTCAGTCATGTGACACCAGAAAATTGGAAAAAGGAAAGATTGATTGCGGAAATTCACTGTTCGGCGGACATGAAGCCCTGGTTGTCTTTGATGATGTCTTTGTCCCTTGGGATCGTGTCTTCATGTATAAGGAATATGAATTTGCCGGACAACTTGTGGAGCAGTTTGCATCATACCACCGCCAAAGCTATGCTTGCAAGGCCGGGGTTGGGGATGTCCTGATCGGTGCCGCCCAGACCATTGCAGAATACAATGGAGTTGAAAAAGCATCCCATATAAAAGATAAAATAATTGAAATGAATCATTTAAATGAAACACTTTATTGCGGTTCCGTTGCCTGTGCATCCAAGGGTCATAAGGAACCCAGTGGCACTTATTTTGTCAACACCTTGCTGGCCAACGTCTGCAAACAAAATGTCACACGGTTTCCATTCGAAATTGCCAGAATTGCCCAGGATATTGCTGGTGGGTTGATGGTAACCCTTCCTTCGGCAGCTGATTTTGATTCTCCCGAGGTGGGTGACTGGCTTGAAAAGTATTTTAAAGGCAATGAGTCTGTTTCCACTGAAGCCCGAAGACGGATTCTCAGGTTGATTGAGAATATTTGTTTTGGTACTGCAGCTATTGGATACCTGACAGAATCCATGCATGGTGCAGGATCACCCCAGGCCCAGCGGATAATGATATCACGCCAAGTTAATATGGACGAAAAGCAAGCCTTTGCGAAAAAATTGTGTGGTATCACTGGAAAAAATAGTCAAAAGAATGAAGATTAGGAATTTTTTTAATGAATTGGGCCCAACATGTTCTTGACAGGCTCGTTGGTGTGGAGAACGCTGCCAGCCTGATAAAATCAGGGAACACAATTGTGTGTGACACCGGAATCTGGTCTTCTGAGCTTGTTTTGGAAACAGGTGCAGAGATTCCCAAATTCGAAGGAAACCAAATTATGTATGGATGGAGAGGAAAACTTCTCAGGGTCAATCTGAGTACAGAAGAAATTATTGTGGATCAATTGGATCCAAAGGTTGCCAGGGACTATATCGGCGGCAGGGGCCTTGGTATCTATTTGATGAATCAGGAGCTTGATCCCTTGTGCGATCCCTTGTCGCCTGAAAATATGTTGATCATGGCCACGGGCCCCTTGACCGGTACAAAGGCCCCCACAGGAGCCCGGTACATGGTTATGACAAAATCCCCCTTGACTCACGCCATTACCTGCTCAAACTCAGGGGGGAAATTTCCTGCTGCCTTTAAGCAGACCGGATTTGACGCCGTGATCTTTACAGGAAAGGCAGATAAGCCTGTCTACCTTGTCATTGAAAACAATACGGCCCAGTTAAAAAAAGCCGGTCATCTCTGGGGAAAAACCACCCACGACACCACTGATGCCCTGGTGACTGAAACCCATGAAAATGCCAAAGTGGCCTGTATTGGTCCGGCCGGGGAAAATGGCGTCCTCTTTGCCTCGATCATGAACGATAAGGACCGGGCAGCGGGCCGGTCCGGTGTTGGCGCAGTCATGGGAGCCAAGAATCTTAAGGCCGTTGTAGTCAATGGAAATCAGAAAATTCCCCTGGCTGATGAAGCCGGGTTTAAAGCCATCACTAAAAGACTGGGAGATGCTTTCCGCAAGGCTGCCAAAATAAATCCCCCGGCGTTACGTCTCCACGGCACGGCCGTGACCGTCATGGCCACCCAGAGCTATGGGGTTTTGCCCACCAAGAACTGGCAGCAGGGTACCTTTGACAACTGGGAAAAGATTCATGGCGAGACCCTGACGGAAAAATACCTGGTCAAAAACTCGGCCTGCTTTTCCTGCCCCATCGGCTGCGGACGAAAGACCAAAGTGGAAGAGCCGGGATTTGAGGGCCAGGGAGAAGGACCGGAATATGAAACCATATATGCCATGGGATCCAATTGTATGGTGGATAATTTAGCTGCCGTGACCAAGGCCAATTACCTGTGCAATGAATACGGCATGGACACCATAACCATGGGTGCCACCATTGCCTGCGCCATGGAGCTCTACGACACTGGCTGTCTTACTGAAAAACAAGTGGGACGTACCCTTGAATGGGGAGATGCCACGGCCCTTGTGGAGCTGACAAAACAGACTGCATTCAGGCAGGGATTTGGAGATCTTCTTGCCCAGGGCAGTTATCGCCTGGCAGAAAAATACAACCGTCCCGAGCTTGCCATGGTATCCAAGAAACAGGAATTCCCCGGCTATGATCCAAGGGGTTCCCAAGGCATGGGTCTTGCCTATGCCACCTCCCCCATTGGCGGCTCCCACATGCGTGGCGACCCTGCTTATTTTGAGCTCTTAGGGGTTCCCAGGGTCATTGACCGCCTGGAATGGAAGGGCAAAGCTAACCTGGTCAAACTCTGGCAGGATTTTTTCTGTGTCATTGATTCGGCAGGGCTATGTGTGTTCTATTCCGTCAGAAACCTGGGTAACTCGGAACTGGAAATGCTTCCAACGGGTATCCTGGAATTGATCAATGCCGCCACGGGCGCTAACTATACCCTGGAAGAACTGGCCCGGGCCGGCGAGCGGATCTCAAATGCCGAACGTCAGTTCCTGGTCAAGGCAGGCTTTACCAGAAAAGACGATTCCCTGCCGCCCAGGATGACAGAAGTTCCCCTGCCAGATGGTGGGTCCAAGGGATCTGTCTGCCACCTGGATGATATGCTGGATGATTACTATGCCCTCAGAGGCTGGTCCAACGACGGCATACCAACCCCTGAAAAACTTTCGGAGCTGGGCATTGCCTGATCATATTACCATCAAACTCTTTTCCACCCTGCAACAGTACACCCCTGGTGGAAAAGAGTTTTCTCTGCCCTGGCACACCAATATGCAGGCTCAGGAGGTTCTGAATATTCTGAAAATCCCGGACAAAGTTGAACGGGTCATACTGGTCAATGGCCGGTACAGCGAATCAGACAAAAAACTGTCTCCCAATGACATTGTTGTCCTCTTTCCTCCTATGGCCGGGGGATAGGATAAGCTCTAAACCGGAGATTATAATATTTAATATCGCTGCCTATATAACACTGTTTGTTTAAATATATAAATAGTTAATTTAATAAAAGGCAACCATGGAAAAATTAATTATTACTATTGCACCAACCGGCTCTATCCCAACAAAAAAAAACAATCCAAACGTACCCATAAGACCTGATGAAATTATTCAAACAGGAATTTTATGCGAAAAAGCCGGAGCATCCATTATCCATGTACATGCCCGTAATCCTGTTGATGAATCTGCATCAACCGATTTTCAGATTTTTAAGGAAATCCAGGAAGGACTGAAACAGGAAACAAATCTGATCATTCAGATTTCCACAGGTGGAAGAGCTGGTATGGAGTTCGAAAAACGATGTGAAAGATTATCACTGAAACCTGAAATGGCCAGTTTAACTACAGGGTCTGTCAATTTTCCTTCATCTGCCTATGTCAATAGTCCTGATCTTATTTGCGCCCTGGCAAAGGGCATGAGAATCCACGGCATTAAACCTGAAATCGAAGTTTTTGATATCAGCATGATTCAAAATGCCCTTGACCTGGTGGATCGGTACTTGATAAAGTCTCCTTTGCATTTTGATTTTGTCATGGGGCTTAAGGGCGCTATCCCGGCAACAATCGAAAACCTGGTTCATCTAAAAAACAGCATCCCCTGTGGAGCGACTTGGACTGTGGCCGGGATTGGGGCATTTCAGCTGCCCATGTGTACCCATGCCATTGCCATGGGCGGCCATGTCCGGGTCGGGCTGGAAGATTGCACTTATTTTTGCAAGGGAGAGCTTGCTTCCAATGAACAGCTTATAAAGCGCATTGTGCAGGTGAGTGACATATTGGGTAGAAAAATAGCAACACCTGATGAAGCAAGGCAAATTCTTGGTTTAATCTAAATCGAGAAGGAACTTTAAAGGAAAGTAATGTTGAAAATTCCAGGAAACGTTTTTCGAAGAAGATTAGATATCCTTTTGCCCATGGCCCAAAAAGCCCATGGTATTTTTATCGAGGATGAAAACCAGAAACGCTATTGTCCCAGCAGGCCGTTGGATTTTAAATTAATCAATAATTACAATACTTTATTATTTAACAACATTGTTGATTTATAAGAATATTGAGCAGTATTCTCAATATTCATTCAAAAAAGGACGTCAAATCAGGCACTTGACCTAATGATCAAATTACATTATTATGTAATGCAATCATATGTAATTTGATC
>JAQICW010000235.1 GCA_027858355.1 Desulfobacula sp. | reverse complement strand
CTTATTGAGGAACATAGAGCGAAAATTTCTGTCAAAAAAACAGGTTCCCAGGGAACAACCTTTGTTGTTGAATTTCCCATGTACCTTGCCTCGGAAAATGGGCTGTCCTTGTGTAAGCCATAACTCCTCAAAAATATGATAATTTAAACTGAGAATAGAATAATCATGAATAATATTAAAGATTCCATTAAAAACAGTGTAAAGGATATTTTTTTCCGGCCACGGGTTCTGGTGGTGGATGATGAAGTGCGTATTCAGAAGGCCTGTCAAAGATTATTGACTGAAGAAGGATGTGATGTTGAGGTGGCTGGAAACGGTATCAAAGGGTTGAAAATGATTGAAGAAAAACATTTTGATATCATTTTGCTGGATTTAATGATGCCTGGGATGTCCGGGCTGGATGTTCTGACTGATGTGAAATCACGTCATCCTGATACAGTGGTGATCATCATTACCGGATATGCAACCCTTGAACACTCCATTGAAACAATGAAAAAGGGAGCCTTTGATTTCTTATCAAAACCTTTTTCACCCCAGGAATTAAGAATTGTTATCAGCAAAGCCATTGAATTTATTCGGACGCTCCAGGACATTACAACTGAAAAATCAAGAATGAGGGTGATGATCAACACCTTGAGAGATGGTGTTTTAACAACAGATAATCAAAAAAGAATTGCCCTGGCAAATCCGGCATTTTTAAAAATGATTGACTGTAGGAAAACCTCTGTCATCGGGCATAATATATCGGAGTTTATAAAGGATCCCCGGTTGCTGGATATGATAGATCAGGCCATTAATCAGCCGGAAGGTACATTAGCAGAGATTACAGATGAGATTACCATGCCTTTTTCAAAGGAAAAGGAGGATATCATCATTGGGGTCAGGTGTATTCCGTTTCGGGATCGTCTTAACAGAAACTTAGGCTCCATTACTCTTTTCCACGATATTACTGCCTTAAAGAAAATCGATCAATTAAAATCGGATTTTGTCTCCATGGTTGCCCATGAAATAAAAAGCCCTTTAAACTCAATTCTCATGCAGCTAGATGTTGTTCTGGATGGGCTGGCAGGTGAATTGACAGAAAAACAAAAAGAACTATTACAAAAAAGTTCTAATCGAATCAAGTCAGTAACCAAACTTTCAACAGAGCTTCTGGATCTTTCCAAGATTGAATCAGGGTTGATTAACCAGGAGAGAGAAAAGCTAAATTTGATTGAGCTAATAAAAAATCAGATTGCTTTTTACCAGGATAAGGCAGATTCCAAATCCATTCATTTGACAACGAAAAAGGCCAAAAAAGAGATTTGGATGATGGGAAACCTTATAAACATTGAAGAAGTGGTGTCGAATTTAATATCCAATGCCATCAGGTATAGCCCAAATGGTGGAAAAATAACTATATGGGCCGATGAAAAGAGTGATTATGCGAAACTTGTGGTTTCAGATACGGGCTTGGGCATCCCGCAAAAGGAATTGGAGCATATTTTTGATAAATTTTGTCGTGTTAAAACTGAAAAAACACGATATATTAATGGGACAGGTCTTGGGCTTGCCATCGTGAAAAGCATTGTTGATGCTCACCACGGCACCATTGAAGTGGAAAGCGAAGTTGATAAAGGCACCTGCTTTTCCATCTATTTCCCAAAATCAGAATATAAAATTTAACCTTTTCACCAGTAAAATATATTAATTAGATTCAACCATGAATCGGCTTGCCACACGCTTTTAAAGAAACTTCTCCCATGATCTCAGCCAGTGTGGGATGCGCATGAATGGTGTGGGCGATATCTGCTGCACTCAATCCTTTTTGGATGGCAAGGGTTGCTTCTGCAATAAGGTCGGTCGCATGGGCACCGATTAAATGAACCCCAAGAACCTTATTGGATTCTTTTTCAACGATCATTTTTGCAATTCCTGCCAGCTCATCTATGGCCTGAGCTTTTCCAAGACTTCGAAAATTAACGCTGAATGCTTCCACATCATAGCCTTTTTTCTTTGCTTCTGTTTCACTCAATCCAACTATGCCGATTTCCGGCATGGTAAAAATAGCCCCGGGAATCACATCATAATCCATGATACCTTCATCACCCATTGCATTTTGTGCAGCGATAATTCCTTCGTGGGAGGCCACATGGGCAAGCATCACTTTTTCAGGGCCGAGAATATCACCGATAGCATAAACGCCTTGCACACTGGTTTCCAATTTTTCATTGGCATGAATCCAGCCCTGGGGCGTGGTTTTAAGGCCGATATTTTCCAATCCCAGGTCAGAAGATAAAGCAGATCTGCCAATACAGACAGCCATTTTTTGAGCTTCAATCACATTGGTTTTTAATTTTTTTGGTTTTGGATTATCCGTAAACGGAGATAATTCCAGATGGATGGAAACCAGATCATCTTTTATATCAGATGATTTAACAATGGTATCACAAAAAATAGCAATCTTTCTTTTTTTCATCTCCCTTAACAATAATTTAGAACAGTCTTCATCAACGGCAGGCAAGGGAAGCAGCCTTGACATGGCCTCAACAACGGTCACCTTTGATCCTAAAGCTGAAAATATACAGGCAAATTCACAGCCAATCACCCCGCCTCCAACAATGACAAGAGATTCAGGAACTGCATCCAATTGCAGGATGTCATTGGATGACAGGATATGATGATGATCAAAGGGGAAATCAGCAACATTCAAAGGCTTTGTTCCTGTGGCAATAATAAGCTTGTCATAATCAAGTTCTTTTTTATCATCATCATTTGAAATAACCTCAACAATTCCCTTGGATTTTATCACAGCCCTGCCCATTTCCAGGACAACGCCGCTGTGTTTCAACAGGTTGGCAATCCCTTGCCTCTGGCTCTCCAGAATCTTATCCTTTTTTTCCATCAATGTTGTCATGTCAGGGCTTACACTTCCCTGAACCTTGATACCAAAGTTATCTGCTTTCAGAAATTTAAGAAAAATATCTGCTGTATTTTTCATTATCTTTGATGGAATACAACCCCAATTCAGGCAGGTACCCCCCAGATTTTCCATTTCA
The DNA here is from genome assembly GCA_027858355.1 of Desulfobacula sp. Next base: position 8,287 of record JAQICW010000235.1, on the reverse strand, counting down.
ATGAGTGTTACATCTCCTCCTAAAGCCGAGGCTCTTAAGGCAGCAACATATCCTCCGGGACCTCCTCCAATGACAATAACTTTTGTTGGCATTATATTCTCCAGTCTTATTATGGTTATACTTTTATTACTCTTTCGGCCTTAAGTCCTTACAGACTTCACTCAAATCTGGCAACTCCGAAAGTTGAGTTTATTATATTATGATCATTTTTAGCTCTTGGATAATCTCCAAAGGGAATACCTTAATTTTTATTAAAAAAATTTGATTTTTCATGAATTTTGCAAATTTTATTTGACAATACCATCATTCTAAGATATTTTTCAATAACAATTTTTTTATTATTAATTTTATTTTTATTGCAAACTTTTAGCTGAAAATGAGGAAACCATGAAGATTGATGATACTAACATTGACATTATCAGAGAATTGAGACATGGGAAAAAATCCTTTAAAAAGATTGCTGACAAGCTCGCCATAACCGAGAATACTGTGAGGTCCAGAGTAAATAAGCTCCAGGAAGAGGGTGTACTTGAAATTTGCGGTCTTGTTGACCCTGCCACCCTGCCCGGTCACCGTGCAGTTATCATTGGAATAAAGCTGAAAGAGATGAATCTGGTTGAAAAAGGTGAAGAAATCAGTAAACTCAAAGGCGTTATTTCAGTATGTGTTGTAACAGGAAGATATGATCTTCTGTTATTAATTCTTTTTAAAAAAGGCTTTGGACTGCTTGAGTTTTATACGGAAGAAATATCACAAATTAAAGGTGTCAGCTCTGTAGAAACCTTTGTTATCTATAAATCCTATAATTTAAAAGTTCCCTATATTTTTTAATTTATACAAATATAAATAAGGATAGTTGTCATGACTACCAATCTGGAAACCACGCCTTTAAATGGCTGGCATAAAGCACAAGGCGCGAATATGGCAAATTTCGGCGGGTTTGACATGCCGCTGTGGTATAAAACCGGAGTGAAAAATGAGCACCTTGCCGTTTTAACATCAGCAGGTATATTTGATACCAGTCATATGGCCTGCATCAATGTAACGGGGAATGACTCTTTTGATTTGATCAATTATTGTTTTACCAGAGACATTAGCGCACTGGAAAATGGTCGTTGTGTATATGGCGCCTTTTTGGATACTAATGGCCATTGTCTGGATGATGCCATTGTTTATAAATTCAATTCTAGTTTTTTTATGATTTGTGTCAATGCAGGCATGGGAACAACCATTGCCCTGCATCTGGATGCAAACAAAGCAAGTCTGGATGTAATCATTGAGGATTTAAGCAAAAAAGTTGGGAAAATGGATATACAGGGTATCAATTCTGCCCGGATTCTTTCCAAAGTGCTTCAAAACCCTGAAATAATTTTTGCTAAAATGCCCTATTTTTCATTTAAAGGTAATTTTGATGAATCTGCCCTGGGTGAATCTGAGGTTAAATTGCTGGACGGAACTCCCGCTTTGTTATCAAGATCCGGATATACAGGCGAATTTGGATTTGAGATCTTCCTTGACCCGCAATGCATTGTTAAGCTCTGGAAAGATGTTTTATCTGCCGGCAACGACTATGGCATTGCTGCATGTGGTTTGGGAGCCAGGGACTCTCTAAGGGCCGGTGCCTGTCTGCCGCTTTCCCACCAGGACATTGGAGACTGGAAATTCTTAAACCATCCTTGGGATTTTGCCCTGCCCTATAACAAAGAAAAAACAGATTTCACAAAAAAATTTCTTGGGGCAGATGCCCTTTTAACAGACAAAGACAATTCATTTATTTATCCATTTGTAGGCGATTCTTTAAGAAAAGTTTCTGCGGGAGAAAATACCCAGGTAATAGATGAATCAGGAAAAGTGGTTGGCAAAGTGCTGACCTGTGCCACGGATATGGGGATTAGCTGGCACAATGGGGATATTGTAAGCATTGGCTCAAAAAATCTTCCCCAGGACTTAAAAATAAAGGGTATTAGTTGTGGTTTTGTAATGGTTTCAAAAAAACTTGCACCTGGCACGATATTGACACTTAAAGAAGGCAAAAGAAGTATAACTGCAACCATTGTGACAGATATAAGACCTGACAGAACTGCCAGGAAAAAAATAGATAACTTTATTTAACAATTAATATTTGGAGGTTTTTATGAAAGAGATTAATGATCTTAACTTGCCGGGTGATGTAAAATATACAAAAAGCCATGAATGGGCAAAGCTTTCCGGTGACATTGTAACCATTGGGATCAATGATTATGCCCAGGACCAGCTTGGGGAAATCGTTTTTGTCGAACTGCCTGAGACAGGGGATACATTTTCTAAAGGTGATGAATTTGGAAGTGTAGAATCAGTCAAAGCAGTTTCGGAAATCTATATCCCAATTTCAGGAGAAATTGTGGAGATTAATGAGGGGCTTGAGGATGCACCCGAACTTGTGAATGAATCCTGCTATGACAATGGGTGGCTCATCAAAGTAAAATCCGAGGATATTTCCGAACTTGACGATCTTATGGATAAAAATGAATATATTGATATGTTGAAAGGATAAAATGCCATGCGTTATCTTCCCCATACCAAAGAAGATATTAAAAGTATGCTCAAGGTCGCAGGACAGGAGACTCTGGATGATCTGTTCAATTGTATACCAGAGAATCTAAAAATAACAAATAGTCTTGACCTTCCACAAAACTTGTCAGAGTGGGAACTTAATGCCCACATGGAAGAGCTTGCTTCTTTGAATATCGCCTGTAAAAATTACAAATGCTTTATGGGTGCCGGCAGTTATGATCATTATATTCCTGCCATTATCCCCTATCTGATTTCAAGATCAGAATTTATGACAGCCTATACCCCCTATCAGCCGGAAGTCAGCCAGGGAACCTTGCAGGGTATTTATGAATTCCAGACCATGGTGACAGAGCTTTTAGGAATGGATATTGCCACAGCATCCCATTATGATTGCGGAACTGCCCTTTCAGAAGCCTGCCTGATTGCATTAAGACAAAACAAAAAAGCTAATAAAATTGCGGTATCCGTTCTTATCCATCCAAGTCACAGACAGATCATTAATACCTATATCAGCCCTTCAGGTTATGAAATTGTTGAGATACCTTATACAAACGAGGGTCTTACAGATGTAAAGGCTCTTGAAGCCATGGATGATATTGCAGGTATTGCGATTCAGTCCCCGAATTTTTTCGGTAATATTGAAGATTTATCTGCCTTCAAAGCGGTTGCAGATGCCAAAAAGGTTTTGTTTATAACCTCTTTTACGGAAGCACTGGCTTTTGGTCTTTTAAAAAATCCAGGTAGTTTTGGTGCTGATCTGGTTGCTGGTGAAGGTCAGAGTCTCGGCATTGCCAAATCCTTTGGCGGCCCGGGCTTGGGATTACTTGCCGGAACCAAAAAGCAGATGAGGAATCTTCCCGGTCGTTTAATCGGAAAAACCAAGGATGCGAATGGTGCTGATGGTTTTGTTTTAACCCTTGCCACAAGAGAACAGCATATCAGACGAGAAAAAGCCTCTTCAAATATCTGTTCCAATAATGGGCTTAACGCCATGACTGCTGCTGTTTACCTTGCCACGGTGGGTAAGATCGGTATCAGGGAAATTGCCCGGCAAAACCATGATAAAGCTGTATATCTGAAATCAAGCCTTGAAAAGGCAGGCTTTGAATCCGTTTTTGACACACCTTTTTTTAATGAATTTCTTATGAAAGCCCCTGCCGGGTTTGAACAAAAAAGAGCAGCCTTGATTAATGATAAATGTACATTTGCGGGAATATGTCTTGATAAATTCTATCCTGAACTCAAACATCATTATCTGTTTTGTTCAACAGAAACTATCTCAAAAAAAGACATTGATCAATTGGCAAAGGAGGTACAATAATGAATCAGCAACCTGGAACAAGCGGTCTTATTTTTAATGAACCACTGCTTTGGGACAAAAGTTGTGACGGGAGGTGTGCCATGTCCCTGCCAAAGTCTGATGTTGAAAGAGCACCCCTTGATGAAAACCTGACAGGTGATGCCCCCCAACTTCCCCAACTTTCCGAACTGGATGTGGTACGACATTATACCCGGCTTTCCCAATGGAATTTTGGAGTAGATTCCGGTATGTACCCTCTGGGCTCCTGCACCATGAAATACAATCCTAAAACCAATGAAGTTCAGGCTGCCCTACAGGGATTTGCCAGTGCTCATCCATTATCAGGGGATGAATCTTCTCAAGGTGCATTAAAACTAATGTATAATCTTGAGCAATATCTTGCCCAAATAACTGGTTTTAATGCTGTCACCCTTCAACCTGCTGCCGGTGCCCACGGCGAACTTGCCGGTATGCTCATGATTCATGCATACTTTGCAAAAAAAGGAAAGCAGCGTTCCAAGATTATTATACCGGATACAGCACATGGCACAAATCCAGCCAGTGCAGCCCTTTGTGGCTATACCCCCGTCAACATCAAATCAGGAAAAAAGGGAATCCTTGAACCTGAAACCATTGCAGCCATAATGGATGAAGATACAGCTGGTATCATGGTGACCAATCCCAATACCCTGGGACTTTTTGAAGCCAATATCAAAGAGATTGCTGAGATTGTCCACTCAAAAGGCGGGCTTGTCTATGGGGATGGCGCCAACATGAATGCCATTATGGGTATTGTCAAGCCCGGCGATATCGGCATTGATGTTCTTCATTTAAATCTTCACAAAACATTTTCCACGCCCCATGGCGGTGGTGGCCCGGGATCAGGGCCTGTTGCTGTTGGCAAAGCCCTTGAACCATTTTTACCAATACCAAGGATTGTAAAAGAGCTGGATTCCTATAAACTTGTTACAGATTTTCCTGATACTATGGGCAGGATTCATACATTTTACGGACATTTTGGTATCATGGTAAGGGCCTATGCCTATATCCTTTCCATGGGCGCTAAAGGACTTACAGATGCCAGTAAATTAGCTGTCCTTAATGCCAATTATGTCAAGGAAAGCCTGAAAGGCACTCTGAATCTTCCCTATGATTTGCCATGCATGCACGAATGTGTATTTAATGATGAATTTCAAAAAGAATATCACATCACCACCATGGATATGGCAAAACGGCTTCTGGATTACGGGTTTCATCCACCCACTGTTTACTTCCCCCTGGTTGTGGATGGAGCATTTATGGTAGAACCTACAGAAACCGAGTCAAAAGAGGATATTGATCAATTTATTGATGCCGTAAAAGCCATTGCCGGAGAGGCAAGTGAAGATCCTGAAAAGCTTAAAAAAGCACCGTTTATGACAAAAGTCACGCGGCTTGATGAAGTTGCAGCAGCAAGAAAGCCATGTCTGAGAGGTTAAATAAAAAAAAGCGCTCTTGTGTATTTATAGATCTTAATATTTTAGAATACAAAAGAGCGCTTGATCTTCAGATTCAAACTTTAAACGCCAAGATCGACAGAGGTCTTGTTGAGGTTCAAATTTTTTTTGTTGAGCACCCATCTGTTTTCACCCTTGGAAAAAGAGGCGGGGAAGAAAATTTAAGTGTTTCAAAAGAGTTCTTAAACTCCAAAGGCATTGATGTTGTTCAAACGGATCGAGTGGGGAATATCACTTATCATGGCCCTGGTCAGGCAGTAATGTACCCCATTGTTGATCTTGAAAAAAACAAAATAGGTGTAAAGGATTTTGTCCATGGCCTTGAAGAGATCATGAAACAAACAGCCGCAGATTTTGGCATTGATGCAGACAGAGACGAAAGAAATCATGGCATATGGGTGAAAAATTCAAAAATCGGCAGTGTGGGTATTTCAATCAAGAAAGGAATATCCTTTCATGGTCTTGCCATGAATATCAATACTGATCTTGAACCCTTTTCATGGATCAACCCCTGTGGCCTTGCCAATGTTTCCATAACCTCCATTAAAAAAGAAATGGCCAAATCTGAATCAGGTTCCAGCTCAAAGGATTATACTATTTCAATGGACCAGATAAAGACTGGTTTTTTAAAACATTTTTCATCTGTATTTAACTATAAAAAAACAGAGCTGAAATCTGCCACCAGGGCCGACGATTTGATTATAAATTAATTTTATTCTGGATTTTAACCAGGATTTTAGCCAGGATTTTAGCCTGATTGAAAAATGGTGGGAACGATGCATATAAAAATAAAACAAAAGCCGTCGTGGCTTAAAAAAAAACTTCCCAAAGGCGGGGATTATCAACGGGTAAGAAACCTTCTTTCAAATTCCGGCCTGCACACTGTCTGCCAGGAAGCAAACTGCCCCAATATGTTTGAATGTTTTTCCAAAAACACATCCACCTTTATGATTTTAGGCTCCATTTGCACACGTAACTGCAGATTCTGCAATGTTAGTTTTGCCCCTGCCCTGCCCCTTGATCCTGATGAACCCATGAGAGTTGCCAAAGCAGCCCTTGATTTAAACTTAAAATATGTGGTGGTGACCTCTGTTACTCGAGATGACCTTGAAGATGGCGGAGCTTCCCATTTTGCCGATACCATAAAAGCCATTAAAACCACCCTGCCCGATGATCCCAAAGTTGAGGTCTTGATTCCTGATTTCCAGGGGAATATAGAGGCTTTGAAGAAAGTTGTATGTGCAAACCCGGATGTTCTGAACCACAATATTGAGACGGTTCCATCGCTTTACTCAATAGCCAGACCCGAGGCCAACTATCAGCAGTCCCTTGATCTTTTCAAGAATGCAAAAGCCATTAATGCTTCAATGCCTGTCAAATCCGGGATCATGGTGGGCTTAGGGGAAACCATTAAAGAGCTTGAACAAACCATGAAGGATCTTTTTCATTACGGCTGTGAAATTATAACCCTTGGTCAATATCTTCAGCCCACAAAAGCCCATCTAAAAGTTCAAAAATATTATTCTCCAGATGAATTTGAGCAGCTGGAAAAAAAAGCCAGACAAATTGGATTTAAAAAAATAGCAGCAGGACCTTTTGTTCGAAGCTCTTATAATGCTCAGAATTTATTTGATTCTTAAGTAGTGTTTGAACAGGCACTAAATACATTTTTTTTTGAAATTATCTGCCGTGCTGATCTCAATATAAGATGTTCCCTGCTTAATGCCAAAACTTCCTGCAAGAACAATGATCAAGTCATCCTCTTTAAATTGTTTATCATTTAATAACAGGCATATGGACTTATTTAAGGAGTCCTGACTTGTGATATCCATTGGTATGTAGTCCGCAAACACCCCAAAGGACAGAGACAATTGGCGCATAACCCGTTGGTCATATATCTGACCATATATGGGGTTGTCTCCCCTGTATGCAGACAGTGCACGAATCGAATCTCCGGTTAAAGAATCCGCCACAATGGCTTTTGTGTTCAGCCTTAGAGAAGCTTTAACAGCTGACTTGGCAAGATAGGCCGTGATTTTATTTTCAAGGGTATAAGGAACATTCATATAACTGCTGGTTTTGTCCTCAACTTCCTGGGCAATTTTTGCCATGGTTCTGACAGCCACTTCAGGATATTTTCCACTGGCTGTTTCTCCTGAAAGCATGAGGGCATCTGCATGATCCAGGCAGGCATTGGCGACATCTGACACCTCTGCCCTTGTGGGTCTGGGTGATTGGATCATGGAATGCAACATCTGGGTGGCAACAATCACGGGCTTTCTTTTTTCAATACAGGTCCTGATAATTTGTTTCTGGATCAACGGGATCTGCTCTGTGGGTATTTCAACTGCCAAGTCCCCCCTTGCAATCATAACCCCATAAACATGATCAAGAATCTCAGACAAATTTTCAACTCCCTGGGAGTTTTCAATTTTTGCTATAATTTTTATGAAAGATTTTTTTTTATTCAAAATTTTTTGAACGGCCAGGACATCATCTTTATTTCTCACAAAAGAATGGGCAATAAAATCCAGATCATTATCAGCAGCAAATTCAATAAAGCCTATATCTTTCTTACTCAAAGCCGGAAGTTTCACATGAACAGACGGAATGTTGATACTTTTTCTGGCATTGATCACCCCATCATTTTCCACATGGCAGGATAAATACTTGTCATCCTTATCCATAACGGCAAGAGCAATGGTTCCATCATCAATCATTATGGAACTGCCAACGGGAACATCCTTGACAAAATCCTTATAGGAGACACAGATCACCTTACCTTTGGATTTTTCTTCAGGAGCGCCTTTAATTCGTATGGTGTTTGAATGAATAAGTTGGTTGACGTTATGATGCCTTTGATCGCTAAAAAATTAAAGGAAGTTTGCCCGATTATATTTGGGGCCAGCCCCAAACCCCGGGATTTAACGCATTAAGG
>JAQICW010000227.1 GCA_027858355.1 Desulfobacula sp. | reverse complement strand
GTCTGGAACATGGGTGGCAGATCCAGAAGACAAACCAGTGGCTGTTATTTCCATATCAAGTCTGCTGCCCCATTGGCAGATTGCTGTCTTTGTCGATGATAAAGGGTTTGGGGCAAGTCGTGGATTTTTATATGTCTCTGTTATTCTTCTGGGGATTTTTATTGCTGCCATTATATCCGGGGGGCTCCTTTTGACCCGCCTGACCCTTAAAAACATGAAAGATGCAAGGCAGAAAACCTCATTTGTTTCTTCTGTATCCCATGAACTGAAAACACCTTTGACCAGCATTAGGATGTATGCAGAACTTTTATTGTCAAAGAGAATTAAAGATGAAAATAAAACTCAAACCTATCTGTCGGTTATTGTTAATGAAAGCGGGCGTCTGACAAGGCTGATCAATAATGTGCTTGATTTTGGAAAGCTTGAACAAGGCAAAAAAACATATCAAAAGACTGGTTTTGATATGGACCGGTTTTTATTACAGATGATTGAAGCCCATAGCATCAGAATAGAGAATCAAGGTCTTGAAATCATCACACAGGTTGAAGAAGGGGAATATCATGTGAGAACAGACCAAGATGCCATAGAACAGGTGGTATTGAACCTGTTGGACAATGCATTAAAATATGCCGGGCAAGGCAAGTTTATCAAATTTGTTTTAAAAAAAGAGGATGCCTTTATTCTTTTAAAAATATGCGATGACGGGCCGGGCATCCCTAAAGCGCAGCAAGAGATGATTTTTGAAAAATTTCACAGGGTGGATAATTCTTTAACCTCTAAACAGCCGGGCTCGGGTTTGGGATTGAGTATTGCAAGACAGATTTTAAGGGATCTTGAAGGCGATCTGTTTTTTGAACCTGTGCCGGGAAACGGCAGTTGTTTTACAGCAAGGAAAAAACATCATGACTCAGATTAAAGTTCTTGTGGCAGAAGATGATATAAACATCCGTATGGGGCTTGTGGATACCCTTGAAAGCGAAGGGTATGGGGTAGCTCAGGCTAAAGATGGCAAACAGGCCATGCAATTGTTTGAAAAGGATTCTTTTGATCTGATTCTCCTGGATATCATGATGCCTGAAAAAAGCGGATATGATGTCTGCCGGGATATCAGGGCAATCAATGAAGATGTTCCCATCATCATGTTGACAGCCAAAGGTGAGGAAATCGACAAGGTCGTCGGGCTAGAGCTCGGGGCAGATGATTATATGACTAAACCCTTTGGCATCCATGAGCTTCTGGCAAGGATAAGCTCTGTCCTTCGCAGATCAAAAAGGCAAACGAATACAGATAAAGAGCTTTTTCAAGAACCATTCATGTTTGGTGAATTTGAGGTTAACCCTAAAACCTATAAACTTTATAAACAGGGCAGAAATATTGATCTTTCAGAAAGGGAACTCAAGCTGATCTGCCATTTTTATGCCCACCCCGGGGAAGTTTTAAGCCGGGATAATATTTTGAATGTCATCTGGGGAATTGATTATTTTGGTACAACCAGAACCCTTGATCAGCATATTGCACAGCTTCGCAAAAAGATAGAGATGGATCCGTCCAATCCTTGCCTGATCAAAACTGTTCATGGTGTGGGGTATCGATACGAGACCTGAACCAATTCTTACAGGCGTGACCGGTTGATGTCCGCCATATCAGCTGCAGGGGATCTCACTGTGCAAAACGTGAGGGGTCTATTCAGCTCCTGAAGTGGGATATGTCGATATTCAGCCGGTGGATGATTTTTTGAATGGAAGCCCGTTCAAGCCCACTGATTCTTGAGGTTTCCGAAATATTTCCCCGGGTACGTTCAAACAGATGGGTGAGATAATTTTTTGAAAAAATATCCAATACTTCCCTTTTTGCATCTTTGTAAAGGGTATGACCATTTGGGAGAGGCGTTTTATTAAGTTTTCCTTCCACAAGGTTGATCAGGGCAAGATCAATGGTTTTCCCGTTGGAGAAAACCGCCAGACGGCGGACATAGTTTAATAATTCTCGTACATTCCCGGGCCAGGTCTGTCTTGTAAGATAGGCCAGGGCAATGGGGTCGATTTCCATGGGCTCCATGCTCATTTCCCGGCAGGTTTTCAGAATAAACTCCCGAACCAGCATGGGGATGTCATCTTTTCTTTCCCGCAAAGGGGGAACTTTTATGGAAAGTACATTGAGGCGGTAATATAGGTCCTTTCGAAAGCTGTGGTCAAGGATTTTCTGTTCAAGTTCCTGGTTGGTCAGGGCAATGATCCTGACATCAGTTTTTTTTAAGGTGCTGGATCCCACGGGCTTGACCTCTTTGTCCTGAAGGAATTTTAAGAGTTTGGCCTGGATGGACGGGCTGATATCACCGATTTCATCTAGGATCAGGGTCCCTTTATCTGCTGCCATGAAAAAGCCTTCCCGGGTCCTTTCCGCACCTGTAAATGCTCCTTTGACATGACCGAAAAGCTCGCTTTCCAGAAGCTGCTCAGGGATAGCCGGGCAGTTTAATGTATGGCAGGATTCTTTTTTCCGCTTTGAAAGCTTGTGGATAGCCTCAGCAATATATTCTTTTCCGCTTCCGGATTCCCCGGTGATGAGGACGGTATAATCGGTGACGGCAATGGCTGAGATCTTTTCTTTGAGCTGTTTCATGATTTTGCTCTCCCAGTTAAGGGACTGGTCTGGGCTCAAGGAGTTGACAATTTTCTGGAGCCGCTGGTTTTCGCTTGCAAGGGTATAATGTTCAATAGCCTTTTCCACCGTGTGGTATAGAGCATCTCTTTCCACAGGCTTGGTAATAAAGTCCCATGCCCCCATTTTCAGGGCCTTGACAGCGGTTTCAATCGTGGCATGTCCTGTAATCATGATCACGCAAAGGTGGGGATTGAGTTCTATCCCCTTTAAGAGCAGTTCATGCCCGGATATGCCCGGCATGCGAAGATCGGAAAGCATTACGCCGATTTTGTTTTTTTCTAATACCTTAACCGCACGTTCACCCGACAATTCACCGATGATGTCGATCTTTGTAAATTTATTTTTGAGAAGCCTGATGATGCCGTTGAGAAAATCATTGTCATCATCAACAACCAGTATGGAAAAGTTTTTCATTTTACATCCTCATTTAGTTGTTTTTCGGTCTGTCCACGGGAAAGAAAATGTTAAAAATGGTGGTATCATCACTTTCAAATTCGATCCGTCCGCCAAGTTCGTTGATAAATCCGTATACAACGGAAAGTCCTAAACCGGTTCCTTTCCCCACCTCTTTTGTGGTGTAAAACGGGTCAAATATCTGGGACATGACATGATCCGGGATGCCCGGTCCATTGTCTTCAATGCAGAGCAGAACATGATCCTTTTTTGCCAGTTGAGTGGAAATAGTGATTTTCCCGCCGGATTCCTGTAGGGCGTCAAAGGCATTGAGCCAGAGATTTGTCAGGATCTGTTCTAAAATGACGGCATCACATTTGATGTCAGGAAGGTTATCTTTCAGATAGGAAGTCACAGATATTTCCTTTGATGCGGCCTGGGTCTTAAAAACTTCAAGGGCATTGGTGATCACTTTATTGATACTGCAAATTCTTGAAATCACCTGTTTGGGCCGTGAAAGATTGAGCAGATCCTGGACAATGGTCTGGGCTTTGCGGGTATGTTTTACGATGACATCAATGTCACTTAAGATTGCAGGATCTTTTATCGTATCTTTCACAAGATCGGTATAACACTGGATTACTCCCAGGGGATTGTTGATCTCATGGGCAATTCCGGCAGCCATTTTCCCAATGGAACTTAAGCGTTCTGTCTGCTGCATCTGTTCTATCATCTGTTTTTCCATGGTGATATTCCGGGCATACAGTATAATCCGAAGGTCGGACTGGTCCCTCCTTGGCAGGGGATAGAGATCAATACTGAAATATCTTTCATCCGGGGTTTTTATTTCCTCGCTCATGGGCTCTTCTTTTTCGATCACATGTTGGAGGATATTGCATTTTTCATGGGAAGCATTCTCTAGGCAGAGAAATTGTTTAAGTTCCTTTTCCTGGTCGGTTTTTTTCTTTTTTGTGAGAATACTTTTGCTCCCCTTGTTTGCAATGATGATATGGCAGTTGGAATCGATCAGCAGCAGGGGATCTGAAATTCCTTCAACAATAGACTGGAGCCTGTCATTTTGAAACCGGATATTTGAAAATGCCTGGATATTTTCAATGAGAATCCCTACCTGCTGTCCCAGCGCCAGGAGTATGGCCGGGTCCAGATCATCCTTCAAAGGAGCTCTAGGCCAGGAAATACACAGAATTCCCCAGTGGCTGTCAGAAGATTTTATGGGGACATATAATTGGTTTTCCCTGATAAGGATTTCGTCTTTCCATAAGAGTTCCTTGATATCAGCATCCAGGGTTGAAATCTTCTTTTCCGGCTTCCAGGAATAGGAATTTTCCGAAACTATCGTGCAGTGGTAAATCACCTGGTCTG
>JAQICW010000215.1 GCA_027858355.1 Desulfobacula sp. | reverse complement strand
TCAAAAATATTTCTGCCATAAAGAACAATGTGTTTTGTATTTCCGTAATTGATCCCTATCTGGCCGTCATTATATCCGAATAAAGAACGGCAGGCAGTATTGACGGACCCCTTGCACAGTGCATCGTGGGTAAAATGATTGGGAGATTTTATGGCTTTTAAAAAGGTTTTACTGACATGGGTTGCAAGCTGGGTCCTTTCACACAGTGCAATACTGTGCCCACCATTTTTATCAATGATTCCATTGAGTTGGGCTGCGACATAATCAATTGCCTCATCCCAGGAAGCCTTTCTCCAGTTTCCTGACCCGCGTTCTCCAACCCTGATTAGTGGGGACTGTACTCTCTGGTCATCATAGAGCATGGATTTGCCGGCTGACCCTCTGGGACACAGACTGCCGTCTATGCCGGCCACATGTTGATTGCCTTCTATCCAGTCTACATGCCCATCCTTTACAGTAACCTTAATAGGGCACCTGATAGAACACATAAAACATAAACTGAAAACTTCTTTATTCATAATTTATTGCCTCCTTTAGCAAGCTAATATTTTTACAACATTCCAGACATCTATATAGCCATAATTGTGCCACTGTTTTTAAATATTCAAACCAGGAATAGTATTTTAAGGTTAACACACTGAAATCAATCATAATATTAATACTTATAATATAAAAAATAATTCAGAAGACCCTTTTGGGGGGATTCAGCCGTCCCGTATCCGTATTGGGTCTGATTTTTTAAAAGTACCTGACAATTCTATTCTGGTAAGGGTTTGATTAATCTACAGGGAAAAAGCCTATCAAAATGTTACGCAATAAAAACATTTCGCCGCAGTTTTTTTATTGCGCTGAAAAATGGGAAAATTCGGTTTAAGATTTTTTTTATTTTTATTTCGAACTCAAGGAATCACCAATTGAAAACGGATTTAACTTTTGTGAAAATTAAATCCGTTTATTTTTTTATGGTAGGCACGAGCGGATTTGAACCGCTGACTTCTACCGTGTCGAGGTAGCACTCTACCAACTGAGTTACGCGCCTGAATTGTATGGCTTTAATAACAAAACCCCTGGTTTGTGTCAAGAAAAACGTGGGTTTATTCTGTTGTGTCCTGATTTTTTGTCATACAAGGTATTTTTTCCTGAAGGTCATCAATCAACCAAATCCGTTTATTTTTCAATAAATGTAATTGTAACAAGGTTATCCGTTATATCTGAAAATTCCAGCCCAAAAGAATCAAAGGTTTTCAGCATAACGGCATCGGCAAACTGAGATGATTGTCCCTTATAAAAAATTTGCATGACAGCATAGTCTGACCCCATCTCTTTGGGCTGCATGTTTTCAATCCCGGGCATTTGTTGAAATTCTTGTTTTAAGGCAATAAACCGGGGCAGAAAGTTTTCTCCTTTTATTGTTACATCAAAGGAGTTTTCTTTTCTTAAATACCGGGTCCAGTAATCATCCAATTTTTCACTCAGATCAGTGGCTGACAGACTGGCTGCTTTAAAAAGGGCTTGAATGTTTCCTTCACGGTCCATATCGCTTTTGGCCACAGCCTGAACCTGGGATGTAACAACTTTTTCTCCTGTTTCAAGGTTGTATCCATCAAGGCTGATTTGGGCATTAAAGGTTTTTTCTTGTCCCATTATATTTGTGGCTTCTGCTGAGACGGCTTTTCCAAAAACAATCATATCAGCGTCCATTTTTTTGCCAAGATCTTTGGCAGCAGCCACATCATAAATTGAATCAAAGGTAATATTATAAAAAGAAGGATCTGGACGTTCCCGGTCATTACCCGTGATAATGAACCGATCCTGGATCATTTTATCAATAATAATTTTTTCTGTAAGGGATTGGTATGGAATTGGATTTTTCCCCCACCAGTATTTGGGCAGAAGATCTGAAGGGGTCTTTTCTGCGATAAAAAACAGGATTACCGGCTTGTCCTTATTGGCATTGATTATCCTGGCATCAGTCAATGTCTTTTCAAGCTTAAGAATATCCACTTTTGATTCCACGCCAACAAGATAATAGCCTTTGTTTTCAATTCCACCAAGGACTTGATAGGTAATAATATAGTCTGAAGCATGGGAAAGCACCTGGTTGTAAAAAAAATCAAGATTTGATGCAAGGGTCTGCTTTGATACAACTTTTGCAAAGGCATTTTGAACTGCAACCCTTAATGCGTCAGATACTGCATTTTGCTTGGCCTGCTGAAGAGCTTGCTTGATAATTTTTCTTTTGCCAGTGGTCACACCCGTTAATATGCTGGAATCGTTGGCTGCGGATAAGGGTTGAGATAAAAAGAGGATACTGATGAATAAAACAAGGAAACCAATATAGTTTGTTTTTTTTAACATCTTTTTTATACCTTTCTTTCAATGGAATAATCTGCAATCAGGCATAAAAGCTGTTTGGACTGGCAATCATGAAATCCATCCAGGCATGCCTTTGCTTTTGTTACATGGTCTTGTGCTTTTTTCAGTGTATATTCAATCCCCTTGTATTTATATAATTTTTTTTTTAATTTTTCAAATTGTTCCAGATTAAACTCTGGTGCAGTTATGGCAGCTTCCATCCATTTTTTATCTTTTAGGGATGCATTGGCAAGGCTGTGGATCAAAGGCAAAGTGAGTTTTCCCTCCCGCATATCAGCCCCGGGATTTTTTCCCAGCTCCTGGGCATTTGCCGTGTAATCCAAAAGATCGTCAGCCATCTGAAAGGCCATTCCTAAGTGAAATCCATATTGGCTCAGGGCATCTTCTTTTTCTTTATTGGCCTTTGCAAGGATGGCACCGCACTGGCAGGCGCCCTGGATCAAAACAGCAGTTTTTCTTTCAATGACTTCAAGATATTCTTTTTCTGAAAGATCAAGCTTTCCCTTTTTTGTAAGCTGGTCTATCTCTCCCTGGGACATATCCCGGGTGATTTTTGCAAGGACTGAGATGATATCAGGTTCTCTTGTTTTTGCTGCAATTTCAAGGGCAATGGCCATAAGAAAATCTCCTGTCAGTACCACTTTGGGAGCAGACCATTTTGTGTGGGCAGCTTTTTTACCACGCCTGGTATCTGCTTCATCCACTACATCATCATGTAAAAGGGAGGCAGCATGGAGATATTCAAAAATGATGGAAAACGTTATTTCAAAACCAGTATTATAACCGCAAGCCCGGGCACTGTGAATCATCAGAAGAGGTCTCAGCCTTTTCCCACCACTGAAAAGAAGGTGGGAAGCAATCTCTTTAACAAGCTCCAGATTAGGATTCAAGTGATGCTCAAGGGCAATCTCCACTTTTTCCAGATCCTTATCCGCTTGTTCAATAATTCTTTGTTTTAACCCTTTTGTCATGCAATCTCTCCGGCAATATCATATTCAAACGCATCTGTAATTATTACATTAACAAAGGTGCCGATTTCAAGCCCCTGGGCATAAATAAATGTGACCCCGTCCACCTCCGGGGCCTGGAATCTTGTCCTGCCAAGGTATACGCCTTGTTCAGGATTCTCTTCAACAAGGACTTCAAAGGTTTTGCCCACTAATTTTTCATTTTTTGATGCTGAAATTTCTGCCTGGGCTGCCATGAGTATATCATGCCTTTTTTGGGCTATCCTGGAAGGGACATGGTTTTTTAAAAGATGGGATTTAAGATCATCAGAGTCGGAATAGGTGAATACACCCAGGTGATCAAACCGGATATCTTTAATAAAGGCCAGCAATAGTTCAAAATCTTCTTCTGATTCGCCGGGAAACCCTACAATAAGGGTTGTTCTTAAAGCTGCCCCGGGATCTATTTTTCGGATGGTGTTAAAAAGAACATAACCCTCTTCACTGGTATAGGGACGGCCCATTTTTTTCAATATGTTTGAAGCAGCGTGCTGTATAGGAACATCAGAGTATGAACATATGTTTTTATGATTTTTTACAGCCTTTATGATGGGCGCGGTCAATGTTTCTGGATGGGTGTATAAAAATCGTATCCATGTATTTGCCTTTGGGTGTTC
>JAQICW010000160.1 GCA_027858355.1 Desulfobacula sp. | reverse complement strand
GGCCACCACATCTTTCAATACGATACTATCATAAAGATTTCCCAGATATTCAAAAACAATATCATCCTCAAGAGGCAGATTGATAATGTATGGCATTCCTCCAAATTTTAAATATTTTTTCAAGCTATCCATTGAGTGTTCAAGTTGATGGAACAACACAAATTCATTGTATGACAGACTGCTAATATTAATTGCGACATATCGTCCTGCAAGTAATGTGGCCAGGTCACCAGATAAAAAATTCGCATTGCTGCCGGTGCAAAAAACATCGTACCGTTCATCTTCGTTTAAATCTCTGATGGCCCTCTCAAAAGATTCGATCTCCTGAATTTCATCTATCATCACCACATTCAGTTGACCCTCAACTGTATTTTGTTCAACATAAGTATAAAGATCTTTGTATCCTTGAATATGGTCAAAAGACACCTTTTCCTTATCAATATAAATAATATTGATAGAAATTGGTTGCCCTTTAAATACATCTTGTATTAGGCGCAGCAGATAGCTCTTCCCACACCGACGCTGACCGGATAAGACTTTAATAATATTTTTCCCGAAATAGGGTTCGATTTTTTTAATATATTCGTCTCTGGGAAATAATTTCATTATACTGAAACCTCATTATTATATTTCACTTTGTTTTCAGTATACTGAAATTGCATATATTTTTCAAGGGTGTTTTTATTACGGTAGGTATGACTAACTTCCATTGAAACTGATGGGATAGGTGCTGCATTGGGTAAAGATATTGTCAAATTGTCTTCCTATGCCACAGTGCTGACGCATGAAATAATTTAAAAGGTTTGGCTGTCTCAATCTCTTGGGTTTTTGAGCTTTTCTCGGCATTAAGTTATCAGCAATGTATCGGGAGTGGGCAAAAGCCACATAGCCTCAGCACTGGGGTATCATTTTTTTCAGGTTGGACGAATAAATACGAGGGACAACTTTGATAATTATCAATAATTAAGTATAGATGTCCCCCCTGGTGTCCCCCCGATTTCCTTGACAAGACCTGTTATTAGCACTATTATTGATGCTAATAATATTTTTATAGTTTACAAGGAGGCAAACAATGACAAATTTGATTTTAACGGAAATAACGGCCAGCGTTTCTGAATTAAAAAAAAACCCAATGGGCATAGTCGCTGAGGGAGAAGGTTTTCCTGTGGCGATACTAAACCGCAACAAACCTGCTTTCTACTGTATTCCTGCGAAGGCATATGAAATTTTGCTGGATAGGCTGGAAGACCTCGAACTTAATGCCCTTGCTGATACTCGCAAGGATCAGGCTGAAATAGTGGTTACACTTGATGAGTTATAGTCTTAAGTTTAAAAAAGAGGCTTTAAAAGAATGGCGAAAGCTGGATGATGGGCTGCGAAACCAATTTAAGAGAAAATTAGAGGAAAGGCTTCAAAACCCACATGTTCAGACTTCAAGATTATCTGGAAAAAGCAATAGATTTAAAATCAAGCTTAGGAATGCCGGCTATCGACTGGTTTACGAAGTCAGGGATTCAGAGCTTGTCGTTGTAATCATAGCAGTAGGTAAACGCGAAGCAAATACTGTTTATAAAAGGGCATCAACTCGGTAAAGTACCCATAGAATCATGATTCATGGCAATACTGCTGCAACCCGGCGCATATCAGCAATCAATCTCCGTGCTTTTCCTGCTCAGCGGGAACTGATTGATCGTGCCAGCACCCTTAAATCGGATCGATGATCCGCATAATACATTGGATCAGGGCCATCCATGAGAATTCAGACCACAAGGATAAACCCTTTGTGGTGGTTAACCAGGTAAAACTGCTCAGGGTTGTCCAGGAAACCGCCTTTAATCCAGTGGGCGGCTTCAAAGACATTGATGTGGATGTCAGGATCATCTCTGCTACCAACAAAAAGCTGGAGCATGAGGTGATTGAGGGATATTTCAGACGCAATAACGACAACAGGCCAAGCCTGATCCCACTGAATTTAAGCATTTGCGTAATTTAAAAAATTCAATTATAATTTAAGTCATAACTGATGCTAAAGGAGGCGTAAAATGCGTGTAGCAGATATCCCGGAAATCAAAAATTTAAGCACATCTGAAAAAATTTTATTAGTTGAAGACCTTTGGGATAACATTGCCATTGATGAATCAAGGGTGCCAATTCCTCATAGCCACAAGGAAGAATTAGATAGAAGGCTTAAACGATACCAATCTCATCCTACCAATCTTTTATCTTTTGACGAACTTCAAGGAAGAATAGAACTCAGAAAATGACATATCTTTTGAATTTCCTTCCTGAGATTGAAGAAGACGTAATTGCATCCTATTTGTGGTACGAAGAGAAAACACTTGGATTGGGAGAAGAGTTTCTTCGTATGTTCTATGCTCGTGCGGCTGAACTTTCTTATAATGCACTGCTGTATCAAAAGGTTTATGGGGATGTTCGGAGATGTCTCCTTAGAAGATTCCCATATGCAATTTATTTTAAAATAGAGGGGAATGCGATTATTGTGATTGGCTTGTTTCATTGTGCCGGAAATCCCCTCACTGTTAAAACACAGCTTTTAGATCGGGATACATCAAGAAAACCATAAGTCTGTCTGGAAAACCCCATATACCATGTTGAGCCCATAGAAGCTGCTACCCTCCAATTGGCACAGGATGCCGGTTTGTAAGGTTCCGGATTTTCTAATCCAAAATGCAGGTATAACCATCTGTTTTGATTGTGCTGTTGACTCGCTCAATGAATGGTTGATTCGTAGTGCAATGAAAAATGAGTACAGCGCTGGTTCGCGTACTTATGTGGTCTGTTATGGCAATCAGGTTGTTGGTTATTACGCTATTGCCACCGGAAGTATTGCCCGCGGGGAGGCAGCAGGACGGATCAGAAGGAATATGCCCGATCCTATCCCTGCTCTGATCCCTGCTATATGCCGCAAAAAAAGCCATTGGCCGAAACGATGATCAAGGCCAATTTATGTTTTACTATGATCATCCAAGTTGAAAAAGCAGCAAGGTTAGATTTGAAAATACCTGAATGGAAAGATGGTAAAATTATTTTTGTAGATGCAAAGGAAAAACTGAAAAAAATGAGCTATTCTTGACTCTCCACCACCCGCTGTATATCAAACGGAAATGATAGAGAAGGTGCTTCAATGGCTTCTTCTTGATCGTAATGATAACATTTTATAATGTTAACGGCTGAAACTTGAAGTTTTGCTCCAGCATTGGAACAACCTCATTTTTCCAGACATCTTTGAAGGGATCTTTACGAGTTCTCCAATGACGTATGGCCTTGCCACCTTGGGTAATATCTCTCTTTTAAATACGACGCCACGAGCGTGCTGATATTCCAGCCTTTGCGGCAGCAGTTTGCTGAATATGACCTTTGTTTGTTGTGCTCATGTATATCCTTATTTGCTGTTCGGTTATGGGTTTTTCCGACAGACACTGACACCTCCATTTAAATGAATTTTAGTGTCGGAGTTTTACCACGATTAACCGGACAAGATAATTGTCGTACAATAGTTTTTCAGTATATTGATAATTATCAATAATTAAGTATGGGGGCCCCCGAATTGATTTAAGATTTAAGGCTCGGCAAGACTGGATTATTATAGAAAAGGAGGAGATTCCCTGCAGGGAAGATATCATTATTACCGTTTGCATCCATTTTCCCTTACAGAGTTGAATCCTGACCCAGGTAAAGAAGATTTTAAAGTATTATTAAAATTTGGTGGTTTTCCTGAACCATTATTAAAGGCAGAGGAAAAATTCTGGAGAAGATGGCAGAGAGAGAGACTTCAGCGGGTTATTTATGAAGATATTAGAGATCTTGAAAACATAAAAGAAATCAGCCTGCTTGAATTGCTTGCCCAGGAGCTTCCCAACAGGGTTGGATCACCGCTGTCTGTAAAAAATATCAAGGAGATACTTCAGGTTGCCCACGAAACTGTTGAAAGATGGTTGAAAATATTTGAAAGAATGTATTACTGCTTTCGAATTCCACCATATGGTCCTCCAAAAATACGTGCAGTAAAAAAAGAACAGAAATTATATTTATGGGATTGGTCTCTCCTGCCAGATCCCGGGCCAAGATTTGAAAATTTTATTGCCTCACATCTTTTAAAGTATTGCAACATAATTGAAGATACAGAAGGTTTTTCCATGGAACTTCGTTTTCTCAGGGATACTGATAAACGGGAGATTGATTTTGTTGTATTAAAAGATGGTGTTCCTGAGTTTGCAGTAGAATGCAAAACCGGAGAAAAAAGTATCAACCCTGCTATTTTCTATTTTAAAGAACGGACGCAGATACCTGATTTTTACCAGGTACACCAGGGCACAAAAGATTATAAAAAAATGGAGTAAGAGTACTACCAGTGGAGACGTTTTGTAAGGAGCTTAATCTTCCTTAAACTTCTAGTCGGTTTTGCACCAATTTTGCAATGTTATTATGAACGGCGTAGCATTGCGAAAATCATTGATGACAACATTGAGCTTGATCCACGCCGAAAAATCCTTACACATGGCCAAGCGTCTGTGGCTATGGTTAAGGGACAGAAAAGGGGATATTGAGCTTTTATCCGCCCATTTTGCCGAAAAATATTCAACAAAAATGAAAAAAGATATTGTCAAACTATCCTCCTATGCCATTGATTTTTTAACTAGGTATAGCTTTCCGGGTAATGTCAGAGAACTTGAAAACCTTATCGAACGAAGTGTGGCCCTTTCTTCCACCAATATCATTCTGCCGGAAAGTCTGACCATTTCCATGCACAAAAAACGACGCTGGATTGAAGGTATCAAAGGGCAGCGCTTTGATTTGGAAGATGTGGAGCAGGGGGTAGACTTGGATAAAATTCTTGCCACCATAGAGTCCGCCTATCTGACCAAAGCCATGGAGCTTTCCAAGGGCAATAAGAATAAAGCCGCCGACTACTTAAACCTGAGCATTCGATCCATGCGGTACCGTCTGGATAAAAGTGATTGATAGTCATTAATCCATAAAAAAAAGAGGAAAGAGATGATATGCATCTCTTTCCTCTTAAAATTAGTGTGAAGTAAGTGTTTATTTTTAACTACATGGTTTTTGTGAAAATTCCTGGTGTTGTATTACTCCACAGTGGTGCTTGTGCCGTTTGGTAGGTCGTAGGACAACGTGTACTGGTATCAGTCACTGCAATGGTGATAACCATGGGAGGTCCTGCAGCCACGGCTATTGTTGCAGTGTTAGTGCCACTTAAAGTAAAAGTAGTTCCATCTGGTAAGGTAACTACATTAGTACCAGAAGTAGAGTTTGTTATGTTAACATTTGTCGGAATGGCAAAATAATCAGCTATTACTGAAGCAATTGCATTTCCATCGCTTTCCGCAGCAGAACAAAATGCTTTATTTCTATAGGAAATAAAATTTGGTATTGCGATTGCTGCCAGAATGCCGATGATTGCAATGACGATCATAAGCTCGATTAAGGTAAAACCTTTTTGATCTGTTTTGTGAAGTTTCATTTGGATCTCCTTTAGTTGTTCGTTAATAAAATTTCTTTCGTTGTTTAGGAAATTAGCAATTTCGATGCCATTACGATTGAATATTATTTTTTTATTGGTATAATACTGAAATGATAGAGAATGTTAATTTTTTGTGCATTAAAATCTTGGCTGTGTTGTAAATGGAGTGTGTGGTATTTCAAATTTATTCAAAAAACATTACAATGTTTTGTCTTCTCCTGACAAAAAATGTCATTTCCCAAAAAAACAAAACTAAATGACCCGAACGGGTTTTTATGCTACTTATTTAATGGCTTTTTAAAAAAACCTAGGGAAATTGATATAAGTATTATGAAAAACAGACAATATTCATTTTATTTTATTCCGGGATGTGTGCTTGTCCTTGCAGGCTTTCTTAATGCTCTTTATCTTTCTGTTTCCCATTACAGGGTCTACACTGATATTGGATATAGCAGCTTTTGTGCAATTTCAAAATCGATAAATTGTGATACGGTATCCCAAAGCAGATACTCTATTTTATTGGGTTTGCCTGTTCCGGTATGGGGCACCATCGGTTATTTTTTTTTAATCCTGTTATTTTCATTTTTATTTTACAAAAAAAATACAAAAAAAAGACTGTGGTCGATCT
>JAQICW010000138.1 GCA_027858355.1 Desulfobacula sp. | reverse complement strand
CCCATTCAAAACCTTTCAATTCAATTTGATATCTTGTTTTTTCAATTAAGGGTTTTTTACAGAAAAGCGATAGTATTTCCATGGCATCCTGTTGCGGGACAGGATATTCATATTCTTTTCTGGATGCATTGCAGGTAAGGCCTTTGATTGTAAGAAAGGCATTGCCCCCTGAAAGGCGAACCCTGACAACCATATCTTTCTTGTTTACCATATATCCCTGGCAGATAATGGTGCCCCGGGTCAGCAAAGAGGATGGTAGATATTTTAAACGAAATTTTTTTTCTATTTCAATGGCCATTATTTAATCCGATATCAAAAAAGGCTAATTTTTTTCCATTTTTTACAGAGTAGCATTTTTTTATGGCTTTTGGATAAAATTTATTTATCCTTTTTTTTTGCTCAGTACAAGCCCGACACCTGAAAGTATTATAATCGAGGCAATAAAAAGTCTTGCAGAAAATACCTCTGACAATAAAATTATGCCGCCAATGGCTGCTATCACGGGAACGGTCAACTGGATAATGGCCGCCCTGGTTGCATTCAATCCTTTTAATGCTGCATACCAGATGACATACCCGGCCCCAGAGGCAAGTGTCCCGGATATGACAGCCGCAAGCACACCTTTTGACGTAATCAATACAGGCGAGGATATCAAAAAGCCTGCAATCAGAACAATGGGGATGGAATAAATAAAGTTCATTACAGTGGTTATTACAGGATCTTTTGCCTGCCTTCCCAAAAGAGAGTAGATACCCCATGCTATACCTGCAATTGCCATTAAAACAGCACCCAATGGCGAAGGCGCACTAAGGCCTGGAAATACCAGGTAAACAAGGCCGGCAATGGCCAGAAAAAGTCCTGCAAACTGGATGAAATTCATTCGTTCGCCTGAGATCCATCCGGAAATAATCATGGTTGCCTGTACTGCTCCAAAGAGAATCAGGGCACCTGTTCCTGTACTTAAACTTATATATGCATAGGAAAAGAACAGGGCATAAATTGTCAGCATGACCGGCATCAACCATTGGTTTTTATAATAAATGTGCTTTGTATTGTGTTTTGTAAACAGATAAATGATGCCTAAGAATACAGCTCCTGAACAAATTCTTATGGACGTAAAACTTGCTGCATCAATTAGTTCTCCTCCCAAAGCAAACCGGCACAAAATTGAATTGGCAGCAAAAGCAACAAGGGAGAGAAAGGTAAACAATATTGTCTTCATTGGGTTCCTTATTGTAATAAAAAAGACTTTAATCTTTTGTCGTGTTGTTGATATAGTGCATTCATAATTTAAATACCATATAAAATTAACAAGAGAGATGTTTTCGCCATTCTGGAAAACTCAACTTTCAAAGTTGGCAGGTTTGACCTTGACTACAAGGACTTAAGTCTGAAAGTTGTGTGGAAAATATATTTACCCTATTCTTGATAAGTTAATCCAATTATGATAGGCGCTTTTAAAGGCTAAAAATGCAAAGGTAAAAATTGGAAATAACTTTTAGGAGAACAAAATGTTGAAAATTGGCATTATAGGTGGATCAGGGCTTGATGATCCTGATATTTTAAAAGATCCAGATGAATTTGACATTACAACGGAATATGGGAACCCTTCTTCTCCCCTTTTGTCCGGAAAAATAAATGATGTAGAGGTTGTTATTCTTGCCCGGCACGGCAGAAGACACCAGTTAAGTCCCACCCAGGTAAATAACCGTGCCAATATCAAAGCTTTTCAACAGGCAGGGGTTACCCATATTATTGCCACCACAGCCTGTGGCAGTTTAAGGCAGGAAATAGACAGGGGACACCTGGTCATTTTGGATCAATTCATTGATTTTACTCGATTTCGGAAAAATACCTTTGCAGATTCCTTTGAAAATGGCCTGCTTCATCCAGTCATGGCTCATCCATTTGATGATAATTTAAGAAAAAAACTTTATGAAACAGCAAAAAAACTTGATTTGAACGTCCATGAAAAGGGGTGCGTAGTTACCATTGAAGGGCCAAGGTTTTCAACCATTGCTGAGTCCAAAATGTTCAGGAACTGGGGGGCTGA
This sequence comes from Desulfobacula sp., assembly GCA_027858355.1. The sequence continues at coordinate 4,447 of JAQICW010000138.1, read as the reverse complement.
CGTGATCAATATGTCAACTGCTCCAGAAGCCATGCTGGCAAATGAAGTTGCCATACCCTATGCTGCCATTGCCATGTCAACGGATTATGACTGCTGGAATGGGGATGAAGCACCTGTTACCTGGGAAGAGATCCTGGCAGTCTTTGATCAGAATGCTCATAATGTGATAAAATTGATTTTAAATGTAATTGAAGAATTAAAAGAATAGAAATAGACAAAATAAAATACAAAGGAAAGAGGAATGGATTTAAAAGAGACTATCAGAAGTATTCCAGACTGGCCCATAAAAGGGGTGATATTCAGAGACCTGACCACATTGATGCAAAACCCCCAGGCATTCAAAGAATCGTGTGATATTCTGTATGACCGATATAAAGACATGGATATTGACAAGATTGTGGGGATTGATGCCAGAGGTTTTGTTTTTGGCGCAGTCCTGGCCTATAAACTGGGTATCGGGTTTATTCCTGTCAGAAAAAAGGGAAAGCTGCCCTGGAAAACCAGTCAGGAAACCTATAGCCTGGAATATGGAGAAGATACCCTTGAAATCCATGAGGATGCTGTTGAAAAGGGTGAAAAAGTTATCATTGTCGATGATCTGATTGCCACAGGCGGCACGGTTGGTGCCACTGTGAAACTTGTAAATAAATTGGGAGCTGATATTATTGAATGCGCGTTTATCGTCGAGCTTCCCGATCTTAAAGGAAGAGATAAGATTCAAGACTGCAAGGTGTTTTCCATCACAAAATTTGAAGGCGAATAGGCATCAACCGCTGGTAAGGATCAATACGGCAATGGTTACTATTCTTTTTCAAGGTTTGCATGAATATATTTAAAAATAAAATCATGATGACCATTGTCCTTGCAGTCTGCGCAAGCATCATGCCCCAGCTGTTTTTCAAGAACGGATTTTTACTTTCATATTTTTTAAAAATGGGATTAAAAAGTTCCGATGTATTAATCCTGTTGTCCCTGCCTTCAGTTATTCTGTTTTTCTTATCAGTCCCATCTGTTGTAAAAACAAAAACAGTCCAGTGGGTTCCCCACTCTTCAAAAACATTATAATTTTTCAGAATAATATAAGGTTGTTTTTGTCTCGCTAATTTATTATAAGCTTTTATTCATGGAGCATTTAAAGTTTTTACTATTAATTTATTTTTTTAAGCACAAGTCCTGATAATTATGAATTTTAGAATTTATTATATCCTTATTGTATTCTTAACTGTTCTAAGCAGCGTATTTTTTGCAGGGATGTTCAATAAAGAACATATACTCAACAACATTAACGCCCAAACAATCTCATCTTTAACCCAGGAAATTCAAGATTTGAAAAGAAGTGTATCTTTGTATGAAAATAAAGAAATATATTTAAGATCAATTATCAAATCCAAAAAAGAACAACTGGATATAATCGCAAAAGCAAATGTAACACTAACCGCATATCATCCCTGGTCAAATGGGATCAACTCAGATGGTTATCCTCAAACAACTGCGACCATGACGATGCCCGTTGTTGGCAGGACATGTGCCATCAGTTCTGAACTTGTAAAGCGAGGCTGGTTAGGGAAAAAGATATACATTGAGGGTGTAGGGGTATTCAAGGCTGAAGATCGAATGAACATCAATTTAAACGGTTTAAGAATTGATTTGTGTATGGGATCACTGGAAGAGGCATTAAATTTTGGCAAAAAGAAAAATATTTTAGCCATTAATCTCAACTAACTTTTTTGGGAAATTCAAGCAGAAAATAAAAGCCTTTGATTGAGGTTTCAGGGTCTGATATGGTGCTAAAAAACCTGTAATCCCGGGGAACAAAATTTTTGTTCAATATCTTTAAAAGCAATAAAATGGAAAACCTGATGGACGCGCTGGCATCTGTTCTGGAAGAAGTGCCGGACAATCCAATGATGCCTGAATGGATCGGTATCCAGTCCAGGGGGATGAAGCAGTGGATTTCCATGCAAATGGCGCAAAACCTGGGTGTTTGTGCAAATATGCATTTTTGTTTTCCAAGACAGATGATTGACCAGATTCTCACAAGTTTTATGCCCCCAAAAGATCAGCAAAATCGCCAGAATCAGCAAACTTTGCAGGTTCAGTATGAAAGCTTGAATGAAAATCTTCTTTTCTGGTCAATCATGAAATTCATTAATGAAAACAGGCCACAAAAATCTCTGTCAAGTATTGAAAACTATATAAAAGAGGATGAAACAGGAAAAAAACTTTATCAACTTTCCATGAAGATCTCAAAAGTGTTTGACGATTACCAGGTTTACCGGTCCCATATGCTTATTGACTGGCAAAGCCCGCGATCCCATGAAACCTTGAAAGACCCTGTGGCCCAATGGCAGGCAGAACTCTGGGCAAAGATTGTATCAGAAGACCCTCAAAATCACCTGGCATTTAAAGCCCGCACCTTTCTGGAAAAGTTTTCTTTAACAAACATCAACACGGATAATCTTCCGTCAAGGATGTCTCTTTTTGGCATATCAGCTCTTCCTGAACTGTTTTTGCAGGTGTTTGAAAAAATGTCTGAAATAATGGACATCAACCTTTTTCTTTTAACGCCATCCAACCAGTTCTTTTTTGATATCAAGTCAGAACGGCAGATAGGGAGGCTGGCCCTGAAGGAAGAAGCCGGAATAGATCCTGAGCATTTGTACTATGAAATGACAAATCCGCTGCTGTCGTCTCTGGGAACAGCGGGAAAAGCGTTTCATTCCTGTCTTGAAGCATTTAATTACCATGAACCTTTTGATGATTTGTTCCAGGACCCCATAAATGAATCAGGCAAATCCAATACCATGCTTTTGCGGCTTCAGTCAGATATATTAAATCTTATCCTGAGAAAACAAGGACACGAGGATGACCCTGTCATCATTGCTGCATCTGATACCTCTGTTTGTATCCATGCCTGCCATTCTCCCATGAGAGAAGCCCAGGTATTAAAGGATCTTTTGTTAAACGAGTTTGAAAAAGACCCTGAACTTGCCCCCCATGATATCATTGTGATGATGCCTGATATTGAGGCATATGCACCATTTATCGAATCCGTCTTTTCCCTTGAAACATGCCTGCCATTTTCCATCAGTGATCGCAGGAAAAGATCTGAATCTGAATCTCTGGATGCTTTTTTAAAGATATTGGCACTCAGGAACGCAAGGCTTGAGCAGAAACAGGTACTTGATCTTTTGCTGTGTGAATCCATTGCCAGAAAATTTAATATCATGACAGATGAGATCTATTATATTGAAAAAATGGCTGAGGATGCCAGAATTTTATGGGGCAGGGATGGGGATCACAGAGAAACTCTGGGATTGCCGGCCTTTGAAGAAAATACCTGGCAGTTTGGACTGCAGCGGCTTTTTATGGGCATGGCCATGCCTGAAAATCATGGCGCATTAGTGCAGGATATCCTGCCGTGTCAATCCTTTGAAGGACTTGATCTTGAGGTGCTGGGTAAATTTGCAGCCTTTTGTCACACTTTGTTTTTGTGCCTTGAAACCCTGGCCGGTAAAAAAACAATTGAAAAATGGTGTGAGGCTTTGAAAAAAATATCCATTTTATTAATGGATCGGAATTATAAAAACGGGGAAGACCTGGTTTTTCTGAGTCAAACCATTGATGAACTTAAGGAAAATGCCCAGAAAGCAGGATTCAGTGATTTTGTCTCATTTGAAGTGATAAATTCCCATATTGAGCAGAAGCTTGATCAAAATATTTCCCAGGGGAATTTTCTGGCAGGAAATATCACGTTTTGCAATATCATGCCCATGCGCAGTATCCCTTTCAAGATTGTCGTTTTGATGGGAATGGATGAAAAAGCTTTTCCTAGGCAGGCCTTCACCCTGGGATTTAACCTGATAAAAAAACATCCAAAGCCTGGTGATAAATCAGAGAGGGATGAAGACAGATATCTATTCCTTGAAACCCTGCTGTCAGCAAGATCAAAGTTGATTATCACCTATACAGGAATGAGTATACAGGACAACTCAAAGATCCCCTGTGCCGGGGTTGTCAGTGAGCTTGCCGACACCATGGATCAAAGCTTTGTTTTTCCGGAGGGGTATGCCTATCATTTGTTTCATCCACTCCATCCATTTAATGAAGCATATTTTAATCAAACGGATTCTTTTTTTTCTTTTTCAAAGGATAATTGTCATATTGCAAGGGCACTTTTTAAAATTAGATCGGAAGAGGGCAGGACCCAAAAGCGTATATTTGTCCCGAGATCAGCAGAAAAAGGATCGGCAGAAAAAGAATCAAAAGAAAAGCTGCCAGGCATTATGCTTGATGAACTAATTCGTTTTTTCAAAAATCCTGTTCAAGGTTACATGAAAGAAGGATTAAACATAAAAGTGCCGGATGTGGAAGACCAGACCCATGACAGGGAAATCTTCTCCATATCAGGGCTGGATCAATATACCCTTGGCAGTTTTCTGGTTGA
>JAQICW010000432.1 GCA_027858355.1 Desulfobacula sp. | reverse complement strand
GCCCCATTGACCATTGCCCCATTGCCCACCGAAAATCTCTCTGGAAGATGGAATTCAAGATACATATGAATGGTTTATTAAATATTCGGGATGAATAAAAAGATAAAATTTGTTTGATTTATCTCTAAATTCGAGATAAATATATAAATATGAAAACCATCATCTCACAACTTATTGATGACTTCCAGGAACGAAATTTGCCAACACCCGTTCCCAGAACAAATATTTTTTCCGAAATAAAAGGAAAAGCTGATGTTGTCATAGGCATGCGTCGTTCAGGTAAAACCTGGTTTTGTTTCCAAAAAATTAATCAATAGCTTCAAAAAAATATTCATAGAAATAAAATCCTGTAATTAAATTTGGAGGATGAACGATTGCTTGAATTCACGGTGAATAATTTTCAGGACATTCTTGATGTTTATTATGTGAAGTATCATGAAAACAAAAACACAACCTGTTATTTTTTCTTTGATGAGCTGCAACGCATAAATCAATGGGAAATATTTGTTCGTAGGTTGCTGGATTCAGAAAACATTCAAATTTTTATTACCGGTTCCTCTTCAAAATTGTTGAGTACAGAAATTGCTACAAGCCTTAGAGGCCGTTCTTTAACAACAGAAATATTTCCATTCAGTTTCCAGGAGTTTTTAAAATATCATGATCTGTTTGCTGAGAAACCGATAACATTCGGTTCAAAAACAACCGCAATATTAAGAAATGCTGTAACAAAATATTTAGAAAACGGTGGATTCCCTGAGATTCAAAACATTGACCCCAATATAAAAATTGAAATACTGCAAGGATATATAGATACAGTTCTTCTCAAAGATGTTATCGAGCGGCACAGGGTGAATAATATTACAGCAATAAAACATCTGGTGAGAACGCTGATGCATTCAGCCGGCAGGAAATTCAGTATAAATAAATTTTATAATACCTTGAAAAGCATGTCCGTCAAATGCACAAAAAACAACCTTTACGCCTATATGGACCATCTGACAGATGCATTTGTATTTTACCGGATACACATTCACAGCCGATTTGAAAAAGCAAGAATGATCAATCCTTCAAAAATCTATGCAATTGACACCGGCCTTTTAAATGCCATGACATTTCAAAATAGTTCAGATTACGGCCCGCTCCTCGAAAATATGGTGTTTATGCATTTACGTCGAAATAATTACCAAATAGAATATGTTAATACGAAACAAGGATTTGAAACCGATTTCTTTGCCCGGCATTCCTTAACAAATGATGTTAAACTGATACAAGTCTGCTGGCAAATGACAGATAAAAAAACATTTGATCGGGAATACCGAGGATTGCAAAGCGCCATGGAAGAATTTTCAATTCATTCCGGCACAATCGTCACCTGGGATGATGAAAGCCAATTGGAAAATAACATTAGTGTTATCCCTATCTGGAAATGGCTTTTAAGTGACTGATCCTTAAGCCTCTACTATGATCAAGGTTTCAAACACAATTATGAAAAACAGGAAGAATTAAAACTATGAATTTAACAATTATAGGCACAGGCTATGTAGGCCTTGTGACAGGGGCATGTTTTGCTGAAATGGGAACAGCTGTTACCTGCGTTGACATTGATGAAACAAAAATTCAGAATTTAAAAAATGGAATCCTTCCCATTTATGAACCCGGGTTGGAAAATCTTGTGCTTCAAAATTTCAAGGATAAAAGCCTTAAATTCAGCACAAATTTAGCAGAAGCCTCAATCAATACAAATTTATTCTTCATTGCCGTGGGAACACCTCCAGGCGAAGATGGCTCTGCCGACCTCCAATATGTTCTCCAGGTGGCAAAAGAAATCGGACGGGCAATTACGGGCTACTCCGTGATTGTGGATAAGTCCACGGTTCCCGTCGGCACTGCAGATAAAGTAAGAGAGACCATCCAAAAGGAATTAGATAATCGCGGTCTTGAAATTGAATTTGATGTGGTTTCAAATCCCGAGTTTTTAAAAGAAGGTGCCGCAGTCAATGATTTTTTAAAACCTGACAGGATTATAATTGGTGTAGACTCTGAAAAAGCTGAAAAAATCATGAGGCGACTCTATGCCCCGTTTTCCATGAACAGGGACAAGATAATTCCCATGAATGTCCGGGACGCTGAAATGACAAAATATGCTGCCAATTCAATGCTTGCCACCAAAATATCTTTTATGAATGAAATTGCAAATATTTGTGAACGCCTTGGCGTTGATGTCGAGAACGTCAGAAAAGGAATTGGCTCTGACAGCAGGATCGGATATTCTTTTATCTATCCAGGCTGCGGATACGGAGGATCATGTTTTCCAAAAGATGTAAAAGCATTAATAAAAACCAGTCGAAAAAATGGTTTTGAGCCTGAATTGTTAAATGCTGTCGAAGAGCGGAATATGGCTCAAAAACAGGTGTTACCCCTGAAAATAAAAGACAGGTTTGGATCTGATTTGTCAGGAAAAACATTCTGCATCTGGGGTCTGTCTTTCAAACCCGGCACCGATGATATGAGGGAAGCCGCATCAATCGTTATTATTACCGAACTCTTAAACGCCGGTGCAACCCTTAACGCCTATGACCCGGTTGCAATGGAACAGGCCGAAAAAGAAATGCCTGATGAATGGTTTAAAAATGGTAAGCTAACTTTCTTTGACAACCAGTATACGGCAATTGACAATGCAGATGCCCTGATTCTTGTTACCGAGTGGAAAACTTTCAGACAACCTGATTTCAACACCATGTCCAAACGAATGAAGACAAAAATTATATTTGATGGCAGAAATCAGTATGACCCGGAAGAAATGAAAGACTACGGGTTTGAATACCAAGGCATTGGAAGAAAACAATTTGACCCATCCCATTAAAATTACACACCTCGGAGCAAAAGACTGTGTGACAGGCTCCTGCCACCTGGTACAGACAAACCCAGAAGCAAAGGATAACATCAGCATCCTTATCGACTGCGGCAAAGCCTACGGCCATGACCCGGAACTGCCATTTGACAAGTTTCCTGTTAAACCCGGCAAAATAGATTACCTGTTTTTAACCCATGCCCACATAGATCACATAGGAAGAGTTCCGGAAATAATAGATGCTGGATTCCAGGGAGAAATAATCTGCACCCATGCCACCAAAGCCCTGTTGGTTCCAATGCTCCATGATGCCATGTCGTTTTCAAAAAAAAATGACAAAGAAATCCAACGCATGGAAAAAACCATTGATGAACTTTCATGGGGCTTTGAGCTAAATGAAACCTTCTCCCTGAAAAAGAAAATCACATTCAAGCTAAGCAATGCCGGGCATATCCTGGGATCTTGTTTTATATTATTCAGCTTTCCCACGAACAATCCCGACAATTACAAAGTAATTTTTTCAGGAGACCTTGGATGCACAGATACACCTATTTTACCGGACCCGACACAGCCGGATGCCTGTGATCTTCTCATAATGGAATCAACATATGGAGACAAAAATCACACCAACAGAAAAGACAGAGTGAACAACCTGGAAAAAGCGCTCCAAAAGGCCCTTTCTGACAACGGTATTGTTTATATCCCGGCCTTTTCTCTTGGTAGAACCCAGGAACTGATTTACGAACTGGATAGAATCAAAACAAAGGTTCCCGTATTTATTGATTCCCCATTAGGCCTTAAAATAACAAAAATATATTCAACCCTTGAAGCGTTTTGGGATAAAGAAGCAAAAGACCTTAAAGCAAGTGGCAACCATCCTATTGATTTTAAAAACCTTTATTCCGTAGAAAAATATCGGAATCATAAAAAACTCTTAAATATCAAAGGCCCTGCCATAATCATAGCAGGAAGCGGTATGTGCACAGGTGGACGTATTGTAGACCACCTGAAAAATGGACTTGAAGACCCGAAAAACGACATTTTTTTTGTAGGGTACCAGTCAAAAGGGACACCAGGCCGACGTATGATTGAGAAAAAAACTCCGGTTAAAGCAGGCATCCATATCCTTACAGGATATTCCGCCCATGCAGATCAAAACACACTTGTCTCCTGGGTAAAATCCATGCCCTGTCCGCCGAATGAAATCCGGCTGGTACATGGAGAATCCAAGGCCCGAAATGCACTTGCCAGGAAGCTTAAAATATCATCCTAATTTGGCTACAACTTAGTTGCTTTTTATTATTTGAAAAATTTGCTAATATATTATTTGATATAATAAAAATTCTATTACTTGACGACGTTGATAATAATGCATATAATATTTAAAAAAAATATCGATAAAATAAAAACCTTATGTATTAGTCATAACATTAAATCTCTATTTGCATTTGGTTCAGTGTGTACGAACGAATTTAATAAATCAAGCGACGTCGATTTGCTTATTTCTTTCAATCAAATGGATCATGCTGATTATGCGGATAATTACTTTTCAGCAGCAGACAAATTTGAAGAAATATTAAACAGACCAGTTGATCTTATAACTGATAAATCATTATCAAATCCATATTTTATTGATTCAGTAAACAGGACAAAAACTCTGATTTATGAACAACATGATTAAAAAATTTCTTTTTGATATTAAAGAATCAATTGAATCAATTGAAAATTATATCGGAAATAATAAGGATTTTAATGTATATCAGAGCAATAAAATGCTTCGTAGAGCAGTTGAAAGAGAATTTGAAATCATTGGAGAAGCAATGAACCGGATTGTTCAAATTGATGCTAAAATAAATATTTCAACTAAGAAGCAGATTATAAACATGCGGAATCGAGTAATTCATGGTTATGACAAAATTGACGATGCAATTGTATGGGGAACGATCATAAGGCATCTGCCAGTTCTTAAAAAAGAGGTTCAAAGTTTAATCGAATAAAATACCCAAAATTATCTTGGAAACACACACAGCCAGATTAACTATAAAATCGTCCAAATCGGTCAGCACCTCCATCCAGACCATTAACCCAAAACCAAATAATAGGGAAAGCCTGGCCCCATTATATTAGCAGCTTAAAATGCTGTTTTTGACCCCGAAAAGCAGGCTCTAAAAGGAAAAAACGCTTCAGATTGGAACGATTCTCTCATAAAAACAAACACTTATCGTGATCAGACCCCATTATACAGAATTGACTTTTAGATCTTTGGTGTATATACTAAAAATATATACAATATAAAGAGGTGGTAAAATGGAAACAGCAAAATTATTTCAAAATGGTAGTTCTCAAGCAGTAAGACTACCCAAGGCATTCAGAATTCCTGGTAATGAGGTGAAGATATTTAAAAAAGGCAAACAGGTTATACTGGAGCCCATAGAAACGACATGGGACTCGTTGTTCGAATCTCTCAGTGAATTTCCGGATGACTTTATGAAAGACGGACGTAATCAGCCTGCCATGCAGAAGAGAGAATCTTTTTAATGCGCTATCTGCTTGATACCAATATTTGCATATACCTTATAAAAAAACGTCCATCAGAGGTTCTTGAGCGATTCAGGCAACATTCGCCACAGGATGTTGCAATCTCCACAATCACTTTGTTCGAACTTCAATATGGGATTGAAAAAAGCCAATACCGGCAACGCTCCGAGGAGGCTCTTGCCAAATTTCTTCTGCCACTGAACCTGATTGATCTTGATGGTTCCTCTGCTCTAGAAGCCGCAGCCATTCGTGCGCAACTTGAAAGAAAAGGGATGCCGATTGGTCCTTATGATCTGCTAATAGCAGGTTTAGCCAGATCACGGGATATGACATTAGTGACCAACAATACCAAAGAATTTGAAAGGATTGTTGGCCTGCATCTGGAAAACTGGGTTGAATAAGGGAAGCCCATTATCCACATTATCTCCCAAAATTAAAAACTATCCCAAAACTTGGTTTGCTTTGGTCAAAAAAAATATATATAATATGTTTCAATAAGGTTTTGAATAACTTTAGTTTGATAAGTTTTGAAGCACTTTGATCGGTTTGATTTTTAGAGAGCCAGGTTTATGGAATTCAAAGCAAAAATAAAAAAAGGGCAGTACTGTAAAGGCCTTGAGGGGGAGATGTGAGAAAACAGAGAATTGAGTATGATTCATCAGTAGATGCTATTATTGCTATTGCGAAGCATCTCAGCAATTATGAGACACTGTATAAAATAACATCGGAGGAATTTTTTAATAGCTTTATTAAAGGGCAATTGGAAGATTCTGAAGATTACATTGAATGGGCCAATGATTACAAACATTATGTTGCGATCAGACGTGATATAGAGGATCAATTACATAATGTTGCTTGAGTAATTGAGGAAGCAAGAGATGTTGAATCTTCTGTATAACACCCATGCCCTGACTGGCGCAACAAATGCAGGACAACCCCAAGCCGGCAACAAAATTTTTACAATGCTGTTTTGACCCCTGAAAAGTGGGTTTTAAGGGGTCAAAATACAGTTTTTTGGAGCGATTCTGCTTTAACAACAAATACTTATCTGGGTCAGACCCCATAAAACACATACCCCATAAAACACCCATAAAACAAAACCCCATAAAACATAAATCCCCCAAAATCCCCACCCGGAAATGAAAATAGACATACATTAATTAACTTATGAAACCCATAAAAATCAAAGAAC
>JAQICW010000028.1 GCA_027858355.1 Desulfobacula sp. | reverse complement strand
GGTTCAGGAGATGGCCCGTGTCCGCCAAGGATAAAATGTTCCGGTCTGTTTTTTGATTTTTCAATGGCTCGAGAAATTTCCAGTAATTTTTTATATTGATAATATCCAGCTATAATGCTGACACCAATACCATCAAATTTATTCTGATCAAGATAAGAAGTAAGATGTTCTTTGGAGTAATGATGTACATCCTGATTGTAGATCTCAACATCATACCCTTGATTTTTAAGAACTGCTGCAATATACGCTATTCCTTGAGGGAACCAATGGATATAGGAATCATTATCATAGACAACCAGCAGGATTCTCAAATCTATTCTCCTTTTTCTTTTAGCGATCGTATAAGTATCCTATTATTTTTCTTTTAGTCAATAAAAAACAACGGGCAGCAACTTATATGGTTGCTGCCCGTTGTTCGAACGTTTATGAATTGTTTACTGCTATTTATTTACTGAAGCAGGCTCAGAACTGTCTGAGAACTTGCATTTGCCTGGGCCATGGCAAAAGAACCTGCCTGGGCCAGGATCTGCATCTTGGTGAAATTCGAAGCCTCTTCTGCAAAGTCAACATCACGGATTGCAGATTCTGCTGCAAAAATGTTAACTCTTGTTACTGTGATATTGGCGATAGTAGATGTCAGCTGATTCTGGACAGAACCAAGATCAGCCCGCACCTTATCCAGGGACTTTAAAGCAGCAGATGAGACGGCAATAGCAATCTGCGCATTTTCCTGGGTAGTAACATCAACATCTGAAAGGCGATATGATACCCCCTCAGAAGTAGATGAAACAGCAGAAGCATCTGCTGAAGCACTATTAGCGGCAAGGGTAGAACCTGCGGCCAGAATAGACCCGCCATTTAAGCTCATGGCATTGGTCAGCGTTGTTACGCCAGATGTTGTAATGGCACTGACCAACAGAGTACCAGCGGTATAGGTGATCCCATCGTTCGCCACCACATCATTGGTCAGCATGGTACCGGCTGCAATGGACGTACCGGTAGCCAGGGTTGACCCAGCCTCAACAAGCATATCTATAGCGGAATCAACAACTTCGGCATTGAGAGTCGTCACTGTTCCACCAAGGGAGGATCCATCTGCAAAGACAGCGCCTGTTGCAAGGGAAGACCCTACGCCAAGCGTCATGCTTCCACCTGTGACGGCAATGTCACTATTATTATACCAGGCATTGGAAAGACTTGACCCTGTTGCCAGGCTAGATGCTGTGATAATGGTAGAGCCCGCTGTCAAAGTCATGTCATCTGCCAAAGTATAGGTTGCACCCACATCTATGGTATCGCCGATAAGATTTGTCCCGGCTGCAAGTTGAGATGCAGTAATAAAAGAACTACCTGTCGTCAATGTCATGTCTGCATTAGTAATAACAGCATTAGTAGAGACAACATTTGCACCCACACTAGAACCAGTTGCAAGAGTAGATGTTGCACCAAGATTAGAACCTGCAGTAAGTGTTGCACCGCCATTCGTTAAAGTTGTAGCGGCAGTCACAGTAGCAGCCGTTGTAATCCTGAAATAGAGACCAGAAGTAGTTCCTTCTCCAGTAGCAAGAGCGCCTGATGTAAGATCTGCGCTCAAAAAAGTACTTCCTACAGCCAGGCTTGACCCGGTCTCATCTATAATAGAAAGTTGATTCAAAGTTGAAGTACCGACTGTAGCTGCAGTAGTGGCATTCACAGTCACATTCGCGGTTGTATGAATAGTTGTTCCAGCCCCTATTGTTGACAAAAGTGCTAGGGTACTTCCTGAACCCAAAGTACCCGTTCCAGCGGTAACGCCACTTGTTGTAACTGTACCAGTTAGAGTTGAGCCCGAATTAATAATCGTCCCTTGGAGTAATGTGGAGCCAGAACCGATAATACTGCTGCCGGTTGTATAAACTGTTCCTAAAATAGCTTCTAGAGCTGTCCCTGTAGCCAAAATACTGCCGGCTCCAATGGTTGAACCGGCAAGAATACTTGAACCAGAAGCAAGAATGGATTCAGCAGTGGTGTTAATGACACCAGTGGTCTGTAGCAAGCCATCGGCAAGGGCCACGGCCTGGCCGCCTGATCTGTCAAGAACAACAATTTCAGCAGTTCCATCCTGGGTAAGAGCAATTTTACCCAGCGTGGACAAATCTGCGGTATTCCCTAGTACTGCTGTGGTATCAGTATCTTGCGTCACCTCAATTGCGCGGTCATCCAAAGAGGTTAAGGTGAGTTTTCCCTGCTCATCCACAGATGCAAAAACGCCATGCTGATCCGTCTTAAAGTTAATAGATGCTACCAGTGCACCATCGGCATCATTTTCCTGAACAGCCAACGCACCAATATGCACCCCATTGATTTCAAAAGTGCTGTCAGTTGTTCCGGCATTAACGGCAAAATCTGTTGTGGTAGTAACTGTTGCATTTGCTGTAATACCCAATACATCACTTAATTTATTAATGGCATCGGCCAATGCACCCATACTGTTTTCTCTGGTGTTGTCGTACTGAATATCAACAGAATTGAGGTCATAGGTTTGATTCTGCACATTACTGTAAACTGCAAGTGCAGCAGCCCCTACGTCGGCTACAGTTAAGTCAGATGTGGTTATATGCCCTATCTTGGTTGATTCACCGGTTCCAATGGAAATATTAACGGTTTCACCGGAATAGGCACCGATCTGAAATTTCTTATTGGTAAAATTACCGGAAAGAAGTTTCTGGTTGTTAAAAGAAGTTGTTCTCGCAATGATATCAAGCTCTTCAGTGAGTTTATTAATATCAGCCTGAATGACAAGTCTTGAATCGGTGGTTTGACCATCCTGGGCAGCCTGAACCGCTTTGGTTTTTATTGTATTAACGATATTTATGGATTCTTCAAGCGCACCATCAGCCGTCTGTACCATGGAAATACCATCATTTGCGTTCTTAATCGCCTGGCCAAGGCTAAGGCCCTGGGAACGAAGTGAATCAGCAATTGCCATGCCTGAAGCATCATCAGCGGCCTTGTTAATCCGCAGGCCTGACGACAATTTTTCCAGTGAAGCAGAAAGCCCATTATCATTCTTGATCATATTTTTATGGGCGTTCATTGCTGCAATATTTGTGTTTATTCTTAATGCCATGTTTTTATTCCTCCATGAAAACTGTTTGCAAGGGATTCCATTCCCTTAAAGATTTATTCCTACCATTTAAAAATTATTACCTACCCACCTCCTCTCCATTCAATTTTAGACCTAAGTTCAAATATTTTCTGCACAATTACAGAACATCTAAAGACTCGTATCGACACTATAGACTCAAACTTTAAAAAAAATATCCATGGACTTCATATGGAAACACAGGCTATATTGAAACAATCTGATCATAACTTTGCCTGGGAGAAATAAGCATGCCTAAGGGTTATCCTGATTTTTTTGCAACAAATATGAAGCTTCTTAAAAAAAATCATCCCCATATATGGGAAATTATGTTTAAAACCCCACCTGAACCAGAAGGCAAAATTATTCCTGCGCCAAACGGCGAGCCAAACCTCTGGACCAGGGATATAAATGGCAATCAGGTGTCTTTGCATATCCCGGAAAACCCCGGGGCTGAAATCAATGATGTCTTTAATACCGTAAACAAGAATTTCAGTGGAACCCTTATTATAACCGGAATGGGACTCGGGTTTTCTCCCCTGGCCATCATTGAACACTGTAAGAATTTAAGGCATCTGGCGGTTTTCGAACCTAATGCCGGAATTTTTCTCCAGGCATTAAAGTCCATGGATCTTTCACATCTTTTTTCCGATCCAAGGGTACTATTGAGCATTGGGGAGGTTCAGGCCATTGCCGCGGCTCTGGAACCGGCAATCAAAGCCCTTCAGCTTGAAGACATCCAGCATATAAAACACAACCCCTCCTTTTCCCTTGATTTTTCAAAATACACAAGACTTTATGAAGCGGTTAACAATCATACGAGTTCCGCCAATATTGAAGGAAACACTTTTTTAAAGATGGGGAATGATTTTTTTACAAACAGACTCAAACACCTTAACACCATCCATCACAATTATCTGTTTGATGATTTAAAAGGACTGTTTAAAGACAAGCCTGCCATCATTGTCTCGGCAGGTCCTTCTCTTGATAAAAATATCCATCTTCTGAAAAAGGCCAAGGGGAAAGCCATTATCCTTGCTGTAGACTCAGCCTTACCCAGCCTGATTGCCAATAATATAATGCCCGATTTTGTCACGACCATTGATCCTTTGGAATTGATTTTTGAAAAAGTTGCCAAGGTGACACATCAAGTCAATGATGTCTCCCTGATATGCATGTCCTGGGCCAGCAGCAAAATGGCAAAACTCTTTCCTGCCAATAAAGTGTTCTGGTGTTTCGGTGGCAAACCTGTGGAACAATGGATGGCACAACTTGTTGGCTGCAAAGCCCTTACAGGGGGGGCCACCTCAGTTGCTCATCTCAACTTTACGTCTGCGGTCTGGATGGGATGTTCACCCATTGTCTTTGTGGGGCAGGACCTTTCTTTTTCACAATCAAAGAGCCATTCATCAGACATGGCATTGCCAATCAAGGATAGTATCAATAAATTATTAAAAAATGATAAGGACATTGTATGGCTTGATGGTGTCCATGGTGAAAAAGTGCCGTCAAACCGTGGATTTCATTCGCACAAACGGTATTTTGAAACAATGATACAACAAGAAAAAGGGCATTATATCAATGCCACAGAAAAAGGAGCACATATTGAAGGAACAATTGTCATGCCTTTACAGGAGGCTATTGACCAATTCTGCACTGCCAGAATAGATACAACAAAAATATCTGACTTATCCGTCAAAAAAAATCCTGAGATTTTAAGAAACCATCTGATAACCACACTTCATGCAAAAATTAAAAAATGCGGACAAATTCAAAAATGGTTAAAACAGACAGAGCTTCTGTTAAAAGATCTTTTTAAAATAGTGAATAAAAATCAAAAATCAAAAATCAAAAATTCTAATGCTCTTCCGGTTTCAGGCCAGAAAAAACTATTAAAGATTGATAAGATTGGGAAACGACTGGACAACGCCATAGATATCTGGCCGTTAATGCAGGAAGTCACCATGGCCGGGCTGCGCCAAAGCGAACAGCAAAAACACGCCATTGATCTGCTGGGCAATGATCCGGATCATTACACTAAATGGCTGGAAAAAAGCTTGCAGCGACTGGATACCATCAACAAGGTTCGAAAAGAAGTTTTGCCCTTATTCCAGGATACGCTTCAGGAAGATGTCTTGTTTCTAGAATCAGAGGCAGGCCTTTTTGAAAGCCTTGATAAACAAGAAGATATCGAAAAATATAACCGGCAGTTAATACAACTGGTCCGTCTCTATTTTGATGCGGGCAATATTACGCTGGCGAAACCCTGGCTTGAAAAACTGTCTAAAGCTTTGCCGGACTCAGGAGAAGCAAATTTTTTCCAGGGCATAACAGCGGCCCATTATACTGAATATGAAAAAGCTGAAACCTTTTTCAAAAAAGCTTGCAAAGCTGACCCTGCCTATATTGATCAAATTGAAAATTTCAGGGACCACCAGGGCAATGCTTATATAAGGTATGCACCCATCTTTGATATTAATGGTAAAGCAGTTGCAAGAAGACTTCTTTTAAAAGGATTGATCTATGCTCCTGAACACAAAAAAGTAATGCAGGCGCTCAAATTGCGAGGCGATAAGTCCTTAGAAGAGATAAAAGCCCACGAGAAAGCAGGAACCCTGCCTGAAGCAGAAGATATGATTGATGACTGGCTTGATGATTTATCCGCTCACCAGGCGCTGGTATCCATTATTGGAGCTGATCATGCTTCTCAACTTCATCAATACAAAGGCATTATTTTAGCTGGCAAAGAAGCTTTGGGTCCTGCCATTGAACTATTTAAAAAAGCCTTGGATATTGCCCCTGATAATCCTGAACTCCATATAGTGCTTACAAATATTTATTTTGCCAGACAAGACTATTCTCAAGGTATTTATCACTTAAAACAGGCGGTTTTGCTGGACAGTGTTTATGCTGTTTACTGGGAAGAGATAGGCGATGAACTGATGAACTCCGGACAGTTTGAAGATGCCCTGTCTGCTTTTGAAACCTGTTTTCTGGTGCTGCCGGAACGGATTCATTTATTAAAAAAAATCGGGGATTGCTATCAAAAAACAGGGCAGCTGGAAGCAGCCCGTGAGGCATACACAAACCTGAATACCATGCTGAAAAAATCTTAAATCCTTCTTTATTATCAGCAAACCATATTTAATATTAATGTTTTGTTTTAAAATTACCGATATTACCTGTATCCTGAATATTATTGGTGTGCATGTATTTTGCGAAATATTTATATTTCATTAAGTGCATGGCAATCATAGTTGACAGATAAAGGAGAAGATTAAAATGGCATTAGGATCCATATCAAGTATAGGTGTCGGCTCGGGGTTTGAACTTCAAACAATGCTTGATGACCTGCGGGCAGCCGATGAGACGGCAGTTACTATAAAAGAGACTGAAAAAACCAGGCTCACAGAGCAGGTTGTTGAATTTAATTCCTTAAATGCAAAAATACTCCAGATGAAGTCGGATGCCCTGTCCCTTTCTCTGGAATCAAATTTCATGGAAAGGGCAATAGTTATAGATGAAGAAGTTGCCGGGGCAATCGTACAGTCAGGAGCTACAATAGCATCCTACTCACTTGCAGTGGATCGCCTTGCTTCAAAAAGTTCATTCCAGGCAGAAACAGGTGTAGAAAACTCAAATTCTATCATGTATGCAGAGCCAACCACATCTTTGACAACTTTTTCAGAACCTGCTGTAACAGAAGAAACAGAGCTTTCTTTTACTATTGAGGATGAGGATGGGCAAAAGACTATTTCACTTACTATACCAGCCAACGCAAGCATTCAGGATATTGTAGATGCCATCAATGCAGACTCTGAAAATATTAACGAAGATTCAACCTATGTAAAAGCCACTGCTGCAACAAGCGATACCGGAAGCTATGTAAGCCTTTCTTCAACGGCCACAGACACCACGAAAAACAATCAAATTCTTGTATCAGAGGGGCCAGGGTTTATCACACCTGATCTTAGTTTTTCCTATCAGGTTGGAGCTGATAATGACCCTGTATATGTAACGGTTCCCCCTGGTGCTTCCTTTGAAAGCGTTGTCTCCCTGATAAACAATGACACAAACAACAGTGGAATGAAAGCGGCCATGATCAATACAGGGATCGGCGATACCCCGTGGCTTCTTTCGTTTTCAGCAAACAATTCAGGTGAAGACAACAGACTTTCATTAAGTGAAAATATTGCAATGATTGAAATACAGGGGTCTGAAGGAGACGGATCATTAAATGCTGCATTTTCCATTGATGGGTTTGACTATCAGCGACAAAGTAACTCTGGGATAGACGATGTTATTCAAGGTGTCTCACTAACACTGAAAAAGGTTGACTCAACCCAGGTAACCCTATCGCCTTCATCTGATACAATGAAGGAAAAAATTATAAATCTTATTGATATATATAATGAAATCAATGGAGAAATAGATGTAAAAACAAGCTATACAATAGAGGGAGAAGATGAAAACGGCATCCTTTCCAATGTACAATCCTTAAAATCTCTTGATTCAACCCTTTTTGATCTTTTAGGCACAACTATAAACACTGGAACCAGTATTACATCCCTTGCCGACCTTGGGATGGAAAGAAATAGAGATGGAACTATAACTCTGGATCAAAGTATTCTGGAGGAGGCTTTTTCTTCCTCATTTGATGATGTTGCAGCTCTGTTTATAGGAGATAGTGATACTGAAGTAGAAGGCCTTGGTGATATTCTAAACAACGAGTTGAGAGTAATGACCTCCAGTACTGGAGTGGTTAATGCTGAAAAAAGCACTGCCCAGGAAAAAATTAATAATTTGACTGAAAGTATTGAAACTGCGATGCAAAGACTTGATAAAAAATATGATCAAATGGCAAAACAATTTATCCAGCTTGATACATATATTGGTAAAATGAATTCACAGGCAAATTATCTTTCAAGCGTAATTGACTCATTTAACACTACAACGAATACTAATTAATTTTTAGAAAGGATACTATATGCCGACCCAAACCAACATGGATGTTTATCTTAACAACCATTATCAAGGAAAAACACCGGAACAATTGATACAAATGCTTTATAAAGGTGCTCTTAGAAATATAACGCTTGCTAAAGAAGGGGTTAAAGAAAACAACCCGCAAAAACGCGGCGAACATATAGGCAAAACAATCGCCATTATCACAGAACTGTATTCCAGCCTTGATAATGAAATAAAGGATGAGTCAATTCAATTTCTAAGAGAACTTTACAGCAACATGCTCACTGAACTTCCAAAAGTATCTATTACCAATGATGTAAAAACGCTTG
>JAQICW010000730.1 GCA_027858355.1 Desulfobacula sp. | reverse complement strand
TCCTCTGCTTGCAGCGGTAAGATATGAAAGCTTTGATGATGATCAAAGCGGGGAGCAGGATGAACACCTGGACTATAGATACAGCATCGGATTAACCTATACGCTTTTTGAAAGTGACAGTTTTGCATGCAGTCTGTCTGGTGAATACAGAAAGAGTGAATATGCGCTCTCTAAAGGAAGCAGCGCTGATGACAGCATGAATGAATTTTTTACAAGAATTGCGATTGAATTCTGACAAATCCAATTTTTAACAACCCTTGAAAAAAAGGATGGCTGAAAATTAGAAATGCTAAAAAATTTCCGACCATCCTTTATATCATTTTGAATTTGGCAAAATCCAAAGCAGAGAAAAAAAAGAAACGCAAGGCAAGGCAAAGCAAAAACAGGTTAAGGCATCCAGATTCCAACAGATAACCGGGGATAATTTTAACCAGAGGAATACATTGAGTTAACCAACAGGAGAAAAGAGTTTATTTTTTGATTTACCAAACGCATAAAATCTGTTATGTATACTGATTAAAATTGTAAATATGTTTATCTTGACAATCCTAGGGAATAAGTATAATATTCAGAGTTTTTTAAAATTGCAAAAGTATTGAAATAATAAGGAGAGTTTAAAAATGTACGCAGTTATCAGAACCGGAGGAAAACAATACAAGGTTCATGAAGAACAGATCCTTAAAGTTGAGAAACTTGAAGGTACAGAGGGTTCCCAGATTGAATTTGATGACATCCTCATGTATTCCGATGGTGAAACCATTACCCTTGGAAATCCAAAAGTTGAAACTGCCTCCGTCAAAGCGCACATTCTTGACCAGGCAAAGGACAAAAAGAAATTAGTCTTCAAGTATAAACGTCGTAAAGGCTTTAGAAGAATGAAAGGCCACAGACAGCATTATACTGAAATTAAAATAGATTCCATTGCGGTTTAGATAGTAAGGAGAGACCTAATGTCACATAAAAAAGCAGCAGGTAGTACAAAAAACGGTCGTGATTCAAACGCTCAGCGACGGGGTGTCAAAAAATTTGGCGGACAAAACGTTCTTGCAGGGAACATTCTTGTAAGACAGGTTGGCACCAAGCTCCATCCCGGCAGCAACGTTGGTATGGGTAGAGATTTTACCCTTTTTGCCTTGATTGATGGCGTTGTGACCTTTGAAAGAAAAGGCCGCGACAGAAAAAAAGTCAGCGTTTATGAAGCGTGAAATTTGTAGATGAAACAATTATCATAGTCAGTTCCGGAAATGGCGGTCGAGGATGTACAAGTTTCCGAAGGGAACGGTACATTGAAAGAGGCGGACCTGATGGTGGTGATGGCGGTGATGGTGGAGATGTTATTCTAAAGATTGATCCAAGTAAACGAACACTCTATGATTATCGCCGCCAGAAATTTCTCAGAGCCAAAAATGGCGAGGGCGGTCAAGGCAAACAAAAACATGGCAAAAACGGCTCACCCTGCATCATCGCCCTTCCCCCGGGAACCATTGTTTCCAATGCAGACACAAGCGAAATTATTGTCGATCTAACCAATACTGAAGATGAATATATTATTGCCCAGGGCGGCATGGGCGGACGGGGCAATAAACGGTTTGCATCTTCCACCAATAGGGCACCCAGATATTCTCAGCCTGGTATTCCCGGCATTGAACTCAAGCTGAAACTGGAGCTGAAACTTCTTGCCGATGTCGGGCTTGTTGGTTTGCCCAATGCCGGAAAATCAACCCTGATCAGCAATATATCGGCAGCCCGTCCTAAAATAGCCGAATATCCTTTTACAACACTGACCCCAATCATAGGAATGGTAGAACCAACCTTTGGAGAACCCTTTGCTGTGGCAGACATCCCAGGGTTGATTGAGGGTGCACACGAAGGACTGGGCCTTGGCATCAGTTTTTTAAAACATATTGAAAGAACCGGAATCCTGGTTCATTTGATTGATTCTTTTCTGATAGATCCTGATTTTCCGCTTAAGTCTTTTAACCTGATCAACAATGAGTTATCCAAGCACAGCCAGACACTGGCACAAAAAAAGCAGATTGTCGTGCTGAACAAAATTGACCTGCCCGGGACAAAAGAAAAAATTGAGGCATTTAAAAATGCCTTAAAAGATATCCAGGTATTGACCTTGTCAGCTGTAACGGGGAAAGGGGTAAAAGAACTTGTCAACCTTTTATCTTCCAAGCTTGCAAAGAAATAAAAATGAAAGCAGGACTTTTTGGGGGAACTTTTAATCCTTTCCACAATGGACATATTGAAATTATTCAATATGTAAAAGATAGATATGGTTTGGAAAAAATTTTTTTAATCCCTTCTGCAACCCCTCCTCACAAACCTGACATAAACCTTGCGCCTGCAAATGACCGGTTTGAGATGGTAAAACAAAGCTTAAAGGGCCATAAAAATTTTTTCGTTTCAGACAAAGAATTAATCAGAAAAGGACCTTCCTTTACCATTGATACCATAAACGAATTTAAAAAAGAATATGGCCCTAATACCCATTTTTCCCTTTTAATGGGCTCTGACGCATTTTTGGATATAACAACCTGGAAACATAAAGATCAAATTTTTGAAACTATTCAAATTATCATCATGCTAAGAGGACATTGGGAAAATTATAATACCATAGTCTCTTTTATTGACGAAAACATATCAAAAGGGTACATCTTTAATGAACAGGACAATACGTTTTTCCATAAAAAAAAACAGAAAATAATAATTTGCAAGGTACCCAAAATTAATATTTCATCCACCATGATTCGGGAACGGGTAAAAAACAGGAAATCCATAAAAGATCTTGTGCCTGCAAATATTGAAAAAATTATTAAAACAAAGGAATTGTATAAATGAAAAACAGCATCACAATAAAAGATGATATTAAAAAATACCTTATTCCTGCATTTGAGAGAAAGGCAAAATCAATTATTGCCATTGATGTTAAAAAATTCACATCTTATACAGATACTCTTGTCATTATTGAAGGCAGTTCCCAACGCCAGGTTACAGGCATTGCCGAGTATTTGATTAAAAGCTTAAAAGGTCAGAAGATAAAAACCATTGGTGTTGAAGGTGTTAAAGAAGGTGACTGGGCTTTGCTTGATTATGGCGAAGTCATTATTCATGTTTTTGAATCTGAAAAAAAATCTTTTTATGATATAGAAGGCTTGTGGGCTGATGCGCCAAGGATTGATCTTTCCGAATTTAAAAAAGCCTTTGAGCCAAAGGAAAACAAAAATGAGAAGGAAGATGATGGATTCTAAATCCCTTCCCGTCAATATTTTAATGATCCTTGACGGTTGGGGCATTAATGATACAACCATAGGCAATGCATTTGCCCTGGCAGATACTCCTTTTTTAGATTCTCTTTTAAAAAATTTTCCCTCCTGCAAACTTCTGTGCTCGGGAAGTGCCGTAGGCCTTCCAGATGGAACCATGGGCAACTCAGAGGTCGGGCATATGAATATTGGTGCGGGTCGAAAAGTATTGCAGGATTTTGTAAGAATCAATCAGGCTATTTCCGACAAATCCTTTTTTAAAACCCCAGCACTTTTAGATGTCATGGCAAAGGTGTCGGGCACTGACAAAGGCCTCCATCTTATGGGGCTTTTGTCTGACGGCGGTGTTCACAGTCACATCTCCCATTTGTTTGCCTTAATTGATATGGCAAAACAAAACAAGGTTAAACATCTTTTTATCCACCCAATACTTGACGGCAGGGACACCTCCCCCACAAACGGCATTAATTATATTCAACAGTTGCAGGACTATCTTGACAAACAAAATTATGGCAAAATAGCCACTATTGTGGGCCGCTACTGGGCCATGGACAGGGATACAAGGTGGGACAGGGTTGAAAAAGCATACCTTCTTTTTACAAACGCTGCAGGATTACTTGCTGACAATCCAATAGCAGCTGTACAGAACGCATATAATTCCGGTCAGACTGATGAATTCATTAAACCCATTCTTCTCAAAACTCACAAAGACACATTAAACGGTGCCCCAAATGGTATAATTGATGATGGAGACGGCATTATCTTTTTTAATTTCAGGGCAGACCGGGCGAAAGAAATCACAAGAGCCTTTACAGAAAAAGGCTTTAATGAATTTACCAGGCAAAGACTAATAGATCTGGCAGACTTTGTCAGCATGACCCAGTATGACGAAACCTTTGACCTTCCAATGGCCTTTGCACCTCAACACCTGGATAATATTCTCGGGGAAATATTAAGCAGAAACCATATTCCTCAACTTCGAATTGCGGAAACTGAAAAATATGCCCATGTTACCTATTTTTTTAATGGTGGAGATGAAAAAATTTTTAAGGGAGAAGAAAGAGTCTTGATTCCCTCTCCCAGAGATGTGGCAACCTATGATAAAAAACCCCAGATGAGCGCTTTTGAAGTTGCTGACACAGCCTGTGAAAAAATCAAGTCTGGAAAATTTGGGTTTATCTTACTGAATTTTGCCAATATGGACATGGTGGGACACACAGGGATTCTGGAAGCTGCCATCAAAGGATGTGAAACCGTTGACAAATGTGCGCAAAAGGTTGTTGAAGCCATATGGGTAACAGGTGGTATTGCATTGGTAACAGCAGATCATGGAAATGCAGAACAGATGATTGCAGATGACGGCTCCCCTCACACTGCCCACACCTTGAATCCTGTTAGACTTATACTTGCAGGAGATATTTATAAAGGTATAGCGATGAAAGACGGAATTCTTGGCGATATCGCCCCAACCCTTCTGAAAATATTAAATATAGAACAATCCGCTGAAATGACAGGGACATCTTTAATATGACATTTGATTATATAATCACTGACTACATTACGGGAAAACCAGTAAGAAATATGGGGTCTGAGGCCAGCAGGCAGATATTTGAAAGATTTCTGGTCCATGAAAAAGGATATTCAAAAAAAGATATTAAGGTGGATGAAAAATTGGTTGTCCAGTTTAAAGGCGAAGATTATATCTCAGCCATCGACCTGATTGTCAGCTGCAATGACAAAGCATTGATGGCCATTACCTGTGTGGCAGGATCCATTGGATCCTATGAAAGGGAAATTCTGGCCGGGGCAAGGCTTGTCTATGACTATCAAATTCCCTTTGCCGTTTCAACGGATGCAAGGGATGCTATGGTAATGGATACCCTTTCCGGCAAAAACACAGGACAGGGTCTTGGTGCCATTCCTTCAAAAAAAGAAGCGCTCAAGCTGGTTGAGACAATTGAGTATAAACCTTTTGATAAAACCAGAAAGGAGCGGGAAATGATCATTTACCGCTCCTTTAACCTGGAAAAAATCAATATTTAGGCCCTGGATATCTCTTTATTGCAATGTTTGCAAAGAGTAGCCCGTTTTTTAATTATCTCTGCGCAATAGGGGCATTCCCTTGTATAATGCCTTTCATGAAGCTGCTCTATGGCCTTTTGCACCCCTTCCTGTAGTACGGGGGTGGGAAACTTATGATTGATTAAATGCTCTGTTGCTTCAGCATCGCCAAGTTCTCCAACCATTTGAGCTGCTTTAAGCCTTGCCTTTGGAGGAATCTTAGGATCAAGACAAATCTTTAAAATTTCATCCCAGTCCTTTGATATATAATAATCTGTCAAAACTGAGAATGTCTGTTTCAGCAATTCTTTTTTTGCTTCTTCCTGAATCAGGACTTCATCATCCAGTATTCCACCAGTGGCTCCCACGGGACTGAATACAGGCATATACTCAAAATTTTTCTGTCCCGGTTCAACATAGCACCGATAGGATGCCGGTGTTTCCATGGTATCTTTAAGGTGTTCCCAACCCTGCTTATAGCTCCTGCACCCATCATTAAAACAGACAAACAAGTATGGGGTGCCCCAGCCAAGTCCATCACTGAAATTAATAGGGGGAACTTCCCACAATGTCATTTGGACATCACAATCCGGACATTTTGGTTTGTCCATTTTCAAATATTTTTCAAGAAGTTCTTCTTTTGTTTCAAACGCCATTATATCATTCTCCTTGGATTTAATTTTATTCAATCACTGCAAGTACATCGCCTTTGGCAATAGAATCGCCACTATTATAATTCACCGCTTTAATCACACCACTTGCCGGCGAAGGCAGAGCATTTTCCATTTTCATGGCTTCAATGACCACAACGGTTTCACCTTCATTAACCGTGTCACCCACATTTTTTTCATATTTAATTACCATACCTGGCATGGGTGCTTTGACAGGCGTTCCAGCCGATGCAACAGAAGGAGTTTCTTCTTTGGCTGCAGGCACAGGTTTCGGCGCAGGAGCTGCAGGAGCCGGGGCTGCAGGTTGCGCTGGTGCTGCTTGAACCACGGGCGCTACCGGGGTAGCGTCCACAGGAGCCGGGGCAGGTGCAACAGCGTTAGCAAAGGTAATAACAGGAGCACCGCCCACTTCATCAACACCCACTTCAAAATAATCCCCTTCTATAAATACGTTAAAGGTGCGGGCATGTTCTGTCTTTTCAGGAACATTTTCCAACTTGGCTTTTTCGACCAGTTCGCCTTTCCTGGCTTTTTCAAGCATTATTTTTTGTTTTGCCACATCTTCAAGTGTGATGGGTCTTACGCTTTCAGGCACCTGTTCTTTACCATATTTCTGCATAAGATATTTTTTACCTGTAACAGGGAAAAGAGCATATAAAATAAGATCTTCGTCATCCTTAGCCAGGTCCCCAATCTCTTTTTTTGCCTTTTCAAGTTCAGGCTCAAGCACTTGGGCCGGTCGGCAGGTGATGGGCTCTTCCCCTCTTTCATAGCCTTTGAGTGCTTTTTTCTGTACTTCAGGATCAATGGGTATGCTAGTTTTGCCATAAAGCCCATAACAAAGGTCTTTTACCTGGGCTGTCACCATTTTATATCGTTCCTCTGGTGTATCAAACAGGACATTATTCACCGTCTGGATACCCACAATCTGGCTTGTGGGTGTTACCAGGGGAATCTGACCCAGTTCTTTTCTGACCCTTGGAAGCTCTTTGAGAACTTCATCCATTTTATCCAAAGCATCCATATCCCTTAACTGGTTCACAAGGTTGGACAGCATACCGCCGGGTGTCTGGTGAAGCAGAACATTGATATCAATACCTGAAACTTTAGTATCATCCAGAAGATGCTTGTATTTTGGCATTACTTCCTTTTCCAGAATTTCATTGATATCTGCCAGTGCATTGATATCAAACCCTGTATCCCTGTTGGTACCGAGAAGCGACATGACAAAGGGTTCCAAAGCAGCATGGGATGTTCTGTAGGCATAAGGGGTCAAACAGGTATCAATAATATCAACTCCTGCCTCAATGGCCTTTAAATGGGTCATGGGTGACATGCCGGAGGTAAAATGGCTGTGAAGATGAATCAATGGTTTGACATTATCTTTTAAGGCTTTGATAAGTTTATAGGCATCATAGGGTGCCAGAAGACCTGCCATATCCTTGATACAGATACTGTCTGCACCCATGTCTTCAAGTGCTTTTGCTTTCTGGATATAATATTCAAGATTATAGACATCTCCGCCGATTCTCGGTTCGGTCAAGGAATAGCAGATGCAGCCCTGGAAATGAGCACCGCACTCCTTGATCACAGGAACAACGGTCTCAAAATTACGAAAATCATTTAAAGCATCAAAGGTTCTGAAAATTTCCATTCCATTATCAACGGTCTTTTTCACAAACAATCTTGCCACATCATCAGCATAATTTCTATACCCCACAAGATTCTGGCCCCTTAAGAGCATTGAAAACGGGGTCTTTTTAAAATATCTTTTCAGGGTTCGAAGTCTTTCCCAGGGATTTTCCCCTAAAAAACGGTGCATAGTATCAAAGGTTGCACCACCCCAGACTTCCACGGCCCAGAAACCGATCTCGTCCATTCTTTCCGCAACAGGGATCATATCCTCTGTTCTTCCCCTTGTGGCAAAAAGAGACTGGTGCCCATCCCGCAGAGATAAATCCTCAATCATCAATCGATGTTTAGCCTCTGGTCTGTCTTTATCATACTTCATCTCAGTCATTTTAACTTGGGTGTGCTCACTCATTTAATTTCTCCTGAATAATTTATTTTTTTATTTCGTTATTTCAATTCTTTATTTAGTGCCTGACCTAAAACCTGGGTCGAAGACGCGAAGCCAAATTTTTTATTTAAACATCCTCATCTGCATCATAGAATTAGCCTGCATATGGTTCCCACGTCCCGATATTCCCCAGATATTCGTCGGTTGTATGATCTGGCAAGGTTGTACGAGAAGTTCCGGGACATGTTCTAAAACCTGCGGGCCATAAAAAGCTGCAGCTTCTTCTGATGTTTTAATACAAGCAAATACAGCAGCCATGGCTGCAGATAGTTTTTTTTTATCCATTTTCATCCCTTTATCTTATACAGGTATATTTCCATGTTTTTTTGCCGGCCTTAACTCTCTTTTTGTCGCCATGGCCTCAAGGGCATCAATGAGGCGAGGCCGTGTTTGGGACGGTTGAATTACGGCATCAACATAGCCTCTTGCAGCAGCGCAATAGGGGTTGGAAAATTTCTCGTTATACTCTTCTATTTTTTCTTTGCGCTTTGCAATCGGGTCATCTGCCCCATTGATTTCCTTTGCATGGATAATATTAGCAGCCCCTTCAGCACCCATGACGGCAATCTGTGCAGTGGGCCATGCAAAGGCCATATCTGCTCCCAGGTGTTTTGAACACATGGCAAGATAGGAACCGCCATAGTCTTTCCTTGTAATCAACAAAAGTTTTGGAACTGTTGCTTCAGAATAACACCATAAAAGTTTTGCACCATGCCGGATAATTCCTCCCCACTCCTGGTTACTTCCCGGCAGATATCCAGGGACATCTGCAATGGTGAGCATGGGAATATTAAAGGCATCACAAAACCGGATAAACCGGGTGGCCTTGTCCGAGGCATCAATATCCAGGCAGCCTGCCAGAAAATTGGGCTGGTTGGCAATAATACCAATGGAGCGACCGTTTAGCCTTGCAAAACAGATCACCATATTTTTAGCAAAATACTGGTGGGGTTCAAAATATTCCCCATCATCCACAATGGAGGTGATAACATTTTTTATATCATAAGCCCTGTTGGGATTGTCCGGTATTATTGTATCCAGGGATTCATCCATGCGATTGGGATCATCTGTGGGGGGCACAAAGGGAGGATCTTCCATATTATTGGACGGCAGATAGGATAAAAGTTTTCTTATCTGCATAAGGGCGTCTTCATCAGACTCACAGGCAAATTGTGCCACCCCGGATTTCTCGTTGTGGGTCATGGCACCGCCAAGGTCTTCAAAACTAATCTCTTCACCCGTAACCGCCTTGATGACATTGGGTCCTGTAATAAACATATAGCTGGATTCTTTAACCATAAAAATAAAATCTGTCATGGCAGGTGAGTAAACTGCACCACCGGCAGTGGGTCCCATAATGGCTGAAATCTGAGGGATGACACCGGAAGCGGCTGAATTGCGAAAGAAAATTTCACCATATCCTGACAGGGCATCAATTCCTTCCTGAATTCTTGCACCGCCGGAATCATTCATGCCTATAATAGGAGTGCCTGCCTTTAAAGCCATATCCATGACCTTACAGATCTTTTTAGCCTGCATCTCTCCCAGAGAACCTGCCCTTGCAGTAAAATCCTGGGCATAGGCAAACACGATTCTGCCATCCACTTTACCATGCCCTGTTACAACACCATCTGCCGGGATCTGTACATTTTCCATCCCAAAATTGGTGCACCTGTGGGTGACAAACATATCCAGTTCCCTGAAGGTTCCCTTGTCAAAAAGGATATCAAGCCTTTCCCTGGCATTGAGTTTTCCATTTTTCCGTCGTTTTTCAAGGGCTTTTTCTCCGCCCATTCCCATGATCTGCCGTTCTTTTTGTTTCATCTCCTGGATCTTGTCAGATGTTACTCCCATAATATAAACCCTTCCTTAACTATTTATCCATTATTTTAATTTTTCATATATTTTAATTTTTCATAGTAAAACGCCATGCACAAAACCATTCTTCAGGATGGTTATCTGGCGGACATCCGATACATTCGGTTTTAATTCTTTTATCAACAGCCCTTGCAAAATATTCATATTCAACCAGGCCAGCAGATTTACAGGGATAGTCATCCAGTTTCTTTCTTTTTCTTGCAGATTGAACCCTGCAATCATTCATTTGGAATACAAAACTTTCAGGCCCTTCGTCAACAAAAGATTGCTCATTAATGACTGAATACATCCTGAAATTTAATGCTTGCTTCAATCCTTCAAGCCCGCAGTCATCATCCAGTTTCAAAAATTTTTTAATTGCAAATGCTTCATAGGGAGAAAATTGAGCCCAACAGGAATCATTACACCGCTTTGCATCATTCATTCCATTATCAAATTCAACGGCCTGAAACCATACACCATCATTTACCAGCCAGTTTTTTGCCACAGCCCCCATAAGGGCTTGAATTTTTTCATCATCCATGTCCAGCAATTCTTTAGGCAATCCATGTTCAAGTTGAAAGTCCAGGACCTCTGAAAATCTTTTTAATCCAATTGAAACGCTCTTTTGGGTTGCCTTTTCAAGAATCTCCAAAGCCTTTTCCATGCCCATCTGATGCCTTACTTCGGTAAACCAAAGACCATAGTGGACTACAATTCTAGTTAACATGTCAACAATTAATCTTGCTTTTGCACTTTTATCCAGACTTGAAGGGGCATTTTGTTTGACTTCCATAGATTCAATTCCCTTTTTATAATTTTAACACGTTAATATTATAAACCATTCTGGGAACTTTAATCCAAGGTCTGTTCCTTGTCAAGATTTGATTACAATATAGCTATATTAAAGCCAGAAAATCATTGCATTAAAATACAAAATATTCTATTAATAAAAATGAAATCACCGCGGCTTTCAAACATATAAAAATATGACAATATTAGGATAAATTAAAATGAGTGTAAAAATACATGTACATGTTACCCATCGCAGGCACACCGATGGTCAAAAAACAATAGAAGTTGAAGGAAACTCTGTTGAAGAGGCATTAAACAATTTTGTCACCCAGCATCCGGGCATGAGGCATGAGATATTTGATAAAAAAGGGATCTTGCGCCATTATATTGAAATTTACCTGAACAATGAAAGCGCATATCCGGACGAACTGAAAAAACAGGTGAAAAAAGGCGATGAAATTCAGATCATTACCTTTCTTGCCGGCGGGTGATAAAAAAATGACTATTTCAGACCTTTAAACCTCACATTTCGCGTGCATTGGTTATAGTTTTCCTGATTTAATTTTGTGATATTTTTTCACCTTTTTAAGGGTATCAATTTATCCTGTTTCTTTTATAAATTCAAAATTCCACCAACCATCTTGTAGATTATCATACACACTGAATGGGACTTTCAGTAATTTTAATAGCAAATAATGTAA
>JAQICW010000728.1 GCA_027858355.1 Desulfobacula sp. | reverse complement strand
CCTAACATCAGGAACATAAAACAAATTCATTAATATCACATAGGCGCTTAGATTTCTTGTAAATATACAGGTTGAAATTATAATTTTATTATAGTAGTTACTGTAATAGTTACTAAGAGGCATTTGAAGATGACTCTTATGATTATGTTTTAATTTTAGAGGAAGATAAAGCCCATGACAAAAGAGGTACAGGGTGCATTAAAATCCGGAATCCCGATTTTTATCGGCTATGTGCCGGCAGCAATTGCATTCGGGATTTTATCAAAGGGGTGTGGGATAACTCTTCTGGAAAGCTTTTTGTTTTCAGCTGTCGTGTTTGCAGGAGCCAGTCAGTTTATTGCACTTAATCTATTGATGACAGGGATGGGGCCGGGCGGCATTATTTTAACCACTTTGCTGGTCAATTTCAGGCATTTTTTGATGAGTGCATATTTGTCTACCAGAATTGGTAAGATGGCCAAAAGATATGTATTCATGATCGCTTTTGGTGTGACTGATGAGGTGTTTTCAGTCCTGTCATTTAAAAAAGGCCGACTTTCAAAACCCTTTGTTTTTATCCTGGAAATATCTGCCTATTCTGGCTGGGTCAGTGGAACCATGGCCGGATATATCCTGGGTGGGTTCCTTCCGGATATTTTGACCAGAAGTATGGGAGTTGCGCTTTATGCCCTGCTGCTTGCCATGTTGCTGCCTGAAATAAAAAAATCAGTTAAAGCAATGATTCTTACCATTGCTTCAGGGCTTTTAAATACCATTCTAATCAAACTTGATTTCCTTCCAAATGGATGGACCATCATTGTGTGTATTCTTGTTATTGCTTTGGCAGGATCATTTTTTATTGTGGATGAAGTTCAGGAGGAAATCTATGAATAACCTGATTCTGATTATACTTGGAATGGCGGCAGTCACATATATACCAAGGCTGCTGCCATTTCTTCTGTTATCCAATAAACAGATTCCAAAAAGACTGGATGCTTTTTTAAAATGTATACCCGTGGCGGCAATCGGTGCTTTGATCATCCCGGGTGTATTCAGTGCTACGCCTGACATGCCCATGGCGGCAATATCCGGAATTGCCTTCACAACGATATTCGGGTTGTGGAGAGGGGGCATAATTATACCCGTGTTAGGATCTGTGGCAGTAACATATCTTGTATTGTTTTTTGCAGCCTAAGGGAGGTTTTTATGGATCAGGAAATTTTGATCATGAATGACATGAAAAAGCTCGGGTTTTCTGAATACGAATGTAAAGCATATCTAAAGCTTTTGGAAGATTTCCCTTTAAATGGGTATACACTCAGCCAACAGTCGGGTATACCCAGATCCCGGATTTATGAAGTCTTGAAAAACCTCATGGATAAGCAAATGGTGTTTGAACAGACCCAGGAGAAAAACAAACTATATTATCCTTTGGATCCTGATATTTTTATTAAAAAAGTGAAAGCTAATTTTGAAGATGTATTCTCCAATATATCTCAATTCGCAGGTAAACTTTATAAAGAGAAAAAATCAGATGACAAGCTGGTTGTGATCCAAGGACGAAAGAATATTATCAGCTTTTTAAATCTTTTGATAAAGGGGGCAAAAAAGAGGATTGCCCTGTCTATTTGGGAAGAAGAAATAAAAGAGTTAACCCAGGAACTGGATAAGGCACTTAAAAGGGGTGTGGTCTTAAGAGGAATTTATTTTGGCGAAACTATCCCCTATAACACCCTGGTGCCCCACCGGAGAATTAAGCGGTATATGGCTGAGAAAAAGGAAAGATACATGTCCATCATCATTGACGGTGCCCATACAATATCGGGTATTGTTTCAAGGGGGGAAGACAGCAAAGTGACCTGGGCTCAGGATGAAGGATTTATTGAAATCAGTGAAGATTATATTGCCCATGACCTTGTTGTAAATCTTTATTCCGGCTCCCTTGATGAAAAAGCATATAAAGAGTTTGAGGAATTTGCAGACAACGTCCATAATCATTATTTTCATTATTCTGATGAAGAGTTTACAATCTATAAAAAATTAAAATAAGGTTCCTTTCTCCATGTTTTGTATCCAATTATTTTTTCCTTGGGCTCCCAATTTTTATGCCGATAAAAGGAACCTTTATATC
>JAQICW010000727.1 GCA_027858355.1 Desulfobacula sp. | reverse complement strand
ATATCCTTCCGGAGTGAGGATCTCTTTCAAAAGCTCGATATTCATTGGAAGATCATCTACAACCAGTATTCTTGCAGCCATATGTTTCATACTCATCCTAATTGTTTTCAGCACCGATGATGGTGAATTTTGACGATTATTGTATTGAAAACACTATGGGTGCAACTGTAAAATAAGATGGGGCTTTTTGTCAAGTTAATCCGATGTAAGCCAAGCAATTCTCCGTGATGGTTCGGCATTTTGATTCACTTTTTAATAATATTTGGAGCAATATTACTAAAACTCTTTGAAAGAAAACTTAAGGATTGGTTTAAATTTTCAAAATTAAACACTTCAAGGCTGACCACCCCCGTAAAATTTTCCAGAATCATTTGAACCTGCCTGAAGTATTTTTCCGGCAATTTATCAAGGGATGCATGGTCTTTGGTTTCATCTTCAAAAAATTCCACGCCATGCAAATGTATAATGGATGTCCTTGATTTATGTTTCTCAAAAGTTTGAACAAGGTCATAATTATATTTTATCTGGTGGCCGGCATCAATGCACACAGAAAGGTTAAATTCCTCCACAAGGGTTTCAATAAAGAAAAAAGGGTAATCAAGAGTTTCAATTGAGATGATACCAGGATCAACAATATCTTTTAACAGGCCTTCCAGGCCGTGCCGGGTATTTTTTATCCATTTTTCAAGTTTCCCTTGATTTCCCATATCCTTTTTTATATCCCCTGGCATATCAAGGTGAAGGGTGTGGGTGGTGGGAGTTACAGGTTCAAAAAGATCCATCACCTTTAAAAGAGTATCCCTGGCTTTCTGTCTTTTTCCCAGGGATTCACAGGCCAGACTAACATCAATGGGAAGATGGATATTATAGGTAAGATCCTGGCTTTGGGATAAATATAAAAGCTCTTTTACATCGTCTTTTGAGGGCAGTACAAAGGCTGGTTGGCTTTCAAAAACAAGCAGCTCAATTTCATCAAAAAACGGACCCAGTTTTTTTACATTGGGGATGATATGGTCCGGAAAAATAAAAGACGTGGTGCCAAGCTTGAAAGGTTTGTCAGGCAGCGTGGAATCCTTTAACTTCATCAATATTAACCTAAAAAATAAAAAGAATAAAACATGAAATAAGGGTTACTGAAAATGAGGCAAGCATCATCAGGTCACATGCCTGTTTTATGCTTTCTTTTTCAGGGTCTTTAAATTCTTTTCCAATATAAGGCTTTTCAACCAGTTTGCCATGATAAATATTTGGTCCGCCAAGCCTTATTTTAAGAGCCCCTGCAAAAGCAGCCTCTGGATATCCGGCATTGGGACTTTTGTGAAGCAATCCCTGGGAAAATCCAATCTTTGCCGCTGAAATTCCATTTTTAAACGAAAGAAGAAGCGCACTTAATGAGATGACCAAAACTGAGATCCTTGCCGGGATAAAATTGGCTACATCGTCAATCCGGGCCGATGGTCTTCCAAAAAGAAGATAGGTGTTATTTTTATACCCAACCATTGAATCCAGGGTATTGACCATTTTATAGGCAAGCGCCAATGGCACCCCGCCGATCATGGCAAAAAACAAGGGGGATAAAAATCCATCCACAAAATTTTCCGCCACTGTTTCCACACTGGCACGGGTCACACCTTTTTCATCCAAATTTTTGGTGTTCCTGCCCACAATATAGGAAACTTTTTCCCGGGCTCGTTCAATATTATTCTCTTCAAGGGCATGGAAAACACTTAAGGCCGCCTTTTCCAGACTTGCTGATGAAAAACAGAAAAAGAGCAGGACCACCTGAACAAAATTTCCAAAAAAAGAATGGATATAGATACTCACTTTTATCGTAACAAAGGCCGCAAGCCATGTAGATAAAATCAGAAAAGAGGCAAAGAAAAAACCTGAAACCAGGGGCTGTTTAAAATATCTTCTGAACGGGTCTTCAAAAAAACTGATGGCGTTTCCCATGTAAATCACGGGATGGGGAAATCTTCTGGGATCGCCCAGGAAAAAATCAAGGATAAAAGCTGCCAGAATAACATACCATTGAATTTCAATCATTTTTCACGGCCTGTTTTATCAGTTCTGCCAGATGCTCATTAATCTGTCTTTCCTTTAAAGAAATTCTCACATATTGATCAGACAGGCCAAAAAAATTGGAACAATCCCGGATCAATACTTTTTGCCGGCCAATCTTCTCGCAAAAAGCCTTTGATGTCACTCCGTTTGTTAAACCGGCCAAAATAAAATAGGTACTTGTTTTAAATAAATTAATACCTTGGGCACCCTTAAGACTTTCAAGAAATACCTGTTTCTCCTCCTTGATATACGCTCTTGTTTTCCGGAAAAAGGGCTCTATTTTTTCAGGATAATCAAAAATATGTTCGATAACTGCCTGGGCCAGGGAATTCACGCTCCAGGGCTGATAATAGGCCATGATCTTTTCGCAAAGCCCCTGGGCACCACTTAAAAATCCCGTACGAAGCCCGGGAATCCTGAATATTTTGGACATGGAGGAAAGAACTATCAGATTTTCATATCCTGTCTTAGATACCAGGGAATATTCATCAGCCTTATCCACAAAGGGAAGGTAGGATTCATCAATAATAAAAATAGTGTTTTCATGTTTTTGGATTAAATACTCAAGTTTTTCCCGTAAAATAAGTGAGCCCGTTGGATTGTTGGGATTACAGATAAATATAGTATCTACCTGTTTTGCCATCCTGGATAGTTCATCAATATCCGGATTAAAACTGTTTTCAGCCGTTGCTGTGCAATGGTGAAAGTCAATTTTATGCATAAGACAGGCATCTTTGTAATCTGAGTAGGTAGGTCCGCAAATCAAAGCTTTTTTTGAACCAAAGGCTTTGGGGATGGTATAAATAAACCATGTGGTGCCGTTCCCTGCCACAACCTGGGTATGATCTATCCCATGAAAACCTGCAAATCCTTTTCGTATGGTCAAAGCATCAGGTTCTGGAAGGGATCTTATTTTAATTAAATTGTCTAAAATAACTTTTTCTATGGTTTCAGGCGGCCCCAGAGGATTTAAATTGCTGCTCATATCAATGATATCATCAACTGAACAGCCTAATTTTTTTGCCAGATCCTTAATATTACCACCATGTCCTATAATCATTGAATTCTTCCTTTTACGTGTGACCTTCAGGTTACTTGTGACCTTTAACCTGAAGGTCACACGCAGGTTAAAAGATTAATGCCCCTGTTGCCAAAAATAAAACAGCTTCTGTTACCTCAGTCATGGCTCCCAGCATATCTCCTGTGATACAATTGAGTTTCTTTTTATAAAACCCCAGGACCAGGAACAGGGTAGCTAAAAAAACAAGGTTCAAAACCAGGCCTTTATAGCCTAAAAAAAGAGATATAACCACTGGAATCAATACAAAGAAAAAATCTTTTAAGCCAATGCCCTTTTCAAAAAAATCAAGCCCGGTTCCAGTTTCTTTTCTGCCATACTCTAAAAATCGGATACCAAAGATCATTGCCGACCGTGAATAAGAGGGAATAAGCAACAATAAGGCTAAGGTTTGAAAATAGGTTCCACTTGTTTTGACTGAATAAATTCCAGCTATTTTAATTGCCAGGACACAAAAAATGGCCACAAGTCCCATCATCCCTGTTCTGCTGTCTTTCATAATCTCCAGGGCTCTTTGTTTGGACCTGTGACTGAACAACCCGTCTGCTGCGTCGCCCAGGCCGTCGAGATGGAATGCCCCCGTCACAATAACGAGAAAAACAACATCTAGGATAGCCACCACAAAATCAGACCAAAGGGGTGTAATGCACATATCAAATAAAAGGAGCAGACCACCCATTATCAGCCCTACAACGGGAAAAAACTTGATCATGCCCAAAGGGGAATAGGCCACATTTTTTCCTGCCGGAAGAATGGTGATAAACAAAATTGCAGACCTTAGTTCTGTAAAAAAAATTTTCATTATCATTAGTCTTTTATAATTTAAATATGGTTGTCCTGCATTTTAAGGTCTTGGTTTTATCTGAACATCAATTCCGGCAATAGTCATAACCACCGTATGGGCAACTTTTGCCATCCTTTGATTGACAAACCCGGCAAAATCTCTGAATTGCCTGGCAAGTTTATTTTCCGGGACAATACCACACCCAACCTCATTGGAAACCAGAAATACAGGACATTCACATTGCTCAAGGCACGCGTCCAGATGCATGATGGCCGTATCAATTTGAGCGGGGTTATAGGAATGAAACAATAGATTGGATACCCAGAGTGTCAGGCAGTCCACCAGGATGACACCGGCTTTTGGGGAATATTGATTGA
Organism: Desulfobacula sp.; assembly: GCA_027858355.1. Next base: position 4,485 of record JAQICW010000727.1, on the reverse strand, counting down.
TTTTTTCATGAATCATGATCGGCTCTTCAATGGTTATCCAGTCTTCTCCCCGCTCCTTTTGATGGCTTTCCACACGTTTTTCCATTTCAGAATCCATTGGCACGGACGTGGCAATAAAATATTTATTTTTCCCTATTATTTTATTGGCCTGATCCAGGGCAAAAGAACTTTTTCCGCTTCTGCACCCTCCGATCACAAATGTTATATTTTTGTTCAAAATATCCCTTTTCCCTTTAATTGTCTTTTTTTGGATATTCATTGTTTTTCAAAAACCTGTCTTGTCCTTGAGCGTATTGGCAATTCTTCTATGAATTATCATCGCTTGAACCCCAAATATCAACTATCCTGGTATCGCCCGGGTAGTTTATGGTTTTATACTGAGTAATATTAGAAAGTCTTTTTGTGATTTCACCGATCCGTTTTGCCTGGGTCCTAATATGGATCATTTCCCGCGAAGAGATGATATCATTATCCTGGTACAAGGTTGAATAGCCCATAATGGTTTGCAAAGGCTGATTAATCTCATGACAGACAGCACCTGCCATTTCCAGAACCCCTTGAAGCTTTTCTTTTTCCATTTTTGCTTTTTGGGCGACCTCCCGTTGAGAAATATCTGTAATGATCACAATGGTGCTTTTAATAGAATTTTCAATGCCAGGGCTTGTGATGATAATATGGGCTTTAAAAATGGTGCCGTCTTTTCTTTTTAAATCAAATTCAAAATCAGATTTACCCGTTTGTTTTAAATCATGAAAGATAATCTGCCCGGCAGTTTCATAATCCTCGTATGATTTATAAATCATGTGAGCATCAGCATTTTCAAAATCTTCTTTTTTCTCATATCCAAACATCTTAAGCATTTCATTGTTCACCCACTTGAAAACCCTGTTTTCCACAAGACAAATTCCTACAGGAGATGATTCCAGAATTTTTTCAAGAATTTTTTGCTGGTTTGTTAAGTTTTCATCCCTTTCTTTGGCGGTTTTCTTTTTATCTTTCTTCATTTTTCATCCTGGCAAAGTATTATAACTTGTTATAGAATTCGATTTTATGTAATAATATTCCAAACAGATAAATTATAACAATGATGATATGAAAGCAATCTCTTATATGAATAATTATTTGGGAAACCTTAAATGAAATCTTTTGAAGAAGTCTCGCTTCTGTATGAAATCTCAAAGGCCTTAAACCAGCACATGGACATGAAAAAATCATTGTTCAAAGTATTAAGTGTTCTATCTGAATCCTTGAATCTGGTCAGGGGTATCATCTTTTTGATCAACTCTGAAACCGGTGAAATCCGGATTGAAATTGCCCATGGCATTTCTGAACACACCACCCGGCAAATCAAGTACCTTCCCGGAGAAGGCATAATTGGCAGAGTTATTCAAACAGGAGAACCAGCCGTTGTACCACGGATAAGTGAAGAGCCATTATTTTTAGATAAAACCCAATCAAGGTATATTGTGGAAGGTCGGGGCTTTTCTTACATCTGTGTTCCCATAAAAAAGGATAGCCGTGTCGTTGGTGCCATCAGCGCAGATTGTCCCTTTAAAGGCAAAAAATCCCTGGAAAAAGGAGAAAAGCTTTTATCCGTTGTAGCAGCCATGGTTGCCCATCATGTCATCCATATTGAAACCATCCGGGTTGAAAAAGAGCAGTTAAAAACAGAAAACATCAGACTCAAATCAGAACTTGAAAATAGATACAGTTTTAGCAATATCATTGGAAACTCCAACAAAATGAGGGAAGTTCTTCAAATGATCTCCCAGGTATCTTCTTCTTCAGCAACTGTTCTCATAAGGGGAGAAAGTGGCACAGGAAAAGAGCTTGTTGCCAATTCAGTTCATTATAACAGTGATAGAAATAAAAACCCGTTTATAAAAATAAATTGTGCTGCCATACCGGAAAATCTTATTGAAAGCGAGTTGTTCGGCCAAGAGAAAGGGGCTTTCACGGGGGCTTCCCACCTGAAAAAAGGCAAATTTGAAATGGCAGATCAAGGAAGCATTTTTTTAGATGAAATAGGTAATATGGCGCTTTCTGCCCAGGTAAAGCTGTTAAGAGTGCTGCAGGAAAAAGAATTTGAACGGGTGGGCGGATATAAGCCCATCAAAACCGATGTCAGAATTATTGCAGCAACCAATTCCAATCTTGAAGAAATGGTTCAAATAGGCAAATTCAGGGATGACCTTTATTTCAGGCTTAATGTCTTCCCTATTTATATTCCAAGCCTTAAAATGAGAAAAACAGATATCATTCTTTTAGCCGACCATTTCCTTGAAAAATACAGAAAAGAACATGGCAAAGATATCAAACGGATCACAACCCCTGCCATTGACATGATGATGGAATACCACTGGCCCGGAAATGTAAGGGAGCTTGAAAACTGTATTGAGCGCGCTGTTATTCTCTGTAATGAAGGCGCCATCCACAGCTATCATCTTCCAGCCACCCTTCAAACAGGCATTAAATCCAAAACTCTTCCCCGCACCCTTGAAGATGCTGTTGCCCATCTTGAAAAAGAAATTCTCATGGATTCGTTGAAAAACACCAAAGGAAATATTAATAAAGCTGCCAGACTCATTGGGATTACTGTCAGAAAATTTTCTTATAAGGCTGAAAAATATGCTATCCTCTATAAAGATTACAGATAACCGGAAGAATCTTCAAAAATTCTGAAATGGTTATCGGTTTTGAAGAATTGTGGGGTCGAATAAGGAAGACAGATGGTTGTCCATGGATGAATGAGTTAGAAAATATGGGGCTGTAGAAGGCATAGATGATGGACACAATGAACAATTTAATTCGTTTTGGGTTTAGTTTTGAAAAAGGCGGGGCACACCTGGCCCGCACGATGATGTTGAAAGATCTGACAATACTTCTGGAATATGTAAACAATCCTCAGACTTCAAAGATTGAATATGTGAAAGCAATTCAAGAAGACAATTGCCTCGGGAAAAAATCCGGGCAAACAAGAAAGATCTCTACAAGACATCTCAAAGATTTATATTCCCTTGATCCGGATATTACACTTTTTAAAAGTATGCTGTTTTTTTGGAACCGCGATTTGGATTCAAGGCCTTTGCTGGCATTATTATGCACCATTGCCAGGGATGCAGTCTTCAGAATAAGCATTCCCTTTATTCAATCCTTCTCACCTGGCCAAAAGGTAGACAAAAGAGCTCTTGAAGAACATATTGAAAAAAAACATCCTGAAAGATTTAGTAAAGCAACTCTTGAATCTATTGCTCAAAACATCAATTCCACCTGGACCCAGTCCGGGCACCTTAACGGCCGGGTAAAGAAAGTCCGTTCCTTGGTGCAGCCAAGCGCAGGAGCGGTCTCCTATGCTATATTTCTGGGATATTTATCAGGATTCAGGGGGGAATCATTGTTTCATACGGATTATGCGAAAATGCTTGATTGTCCGGCAAAGAAATTGATAGAGCTTGCTGAAGAAGCTTCCAGAAAAGGTTGGATTGTTTTTAAAAGAATTGGAAATGTCATGGAAGTGCTTTTTCCCAGTTTATTAACAACCGAGGAAATGGAATGGATTCATGAGCAAAATTAAACAATTGATCAAATCCTATGGAAGCTTTATCTCAGTTCCGTGGAAAGAGGATGCCGCTGCAGCCCAAAGGGTTATCTTTTGTGTGTATGGGGAAAATGAAGAGCTAAGGCTTCGTTCAAAGATTGATGAGTTTGAAATCATAACAAAACAGGCCGGTCATGGATGGGTAGTATATGATTTGACAGATACCTTTGCCAATTGGTTTGCAGGCCAGCGCTATGTACAGAGCTATTTTGAAAAACCACACCTGATTTCCACGTTGATACCAAAATACCTGGAATACATTGTTCAAGGATTTCAACGCATTCTGGAAGCCGGGGATATTGATGAAAATTGTGTTGTTGCGCTTAAAGGGGTGGGGTCGCTTTTTGGGTTTTTAAAAGTCAAAGAAGTTGTTGATATTTTGGCACCCATGGTGAAAGGCCGGCTGCTTATATTTTTCCCCGGCAGTTACGAAGGAAACAATTATCGCTTGTTGGATGGATATGACGGATGGAACTATCTTGCTGTACCAATTACTGCAGATAAAAACGTATAGTCGAAGGGTTGAAAATGAAAAATAGAGAGATTTACCTGGAAGATCCGGTTACCCGAAAACTTGTTAACCAAGGGGTGGCAAGCGTGAATGACGACAGAACAAGCCAGGCAATGGCGGTTCTTCGTTATGAAATTGAAACATTTGTGTGCGACGGTCAATATAAAAGAGGACTGGAACATATACTTGAAACCTATTTGAAAAATATTGACCAATCCCAGCAACCTGCTGTATGGGTCAGTGGGTTCTATGGCTCCGGCAAATCGCATGAACTTAGCGCACTATCGTGCGGGCTTTTTAGCCTGGCACATATTCCAGTGTCTCTTGATTACAACCAGGGCAGCCTAAAACAGGCATAAACCCTTCGTAATATCTG
>JAQICW010000688.1 GCA_027858355.1 Desulfobacula sp. | reverse complement strand
ATAAGGCCCAGTTTCTCCCTTAAAAGGTGTAACAGGGTCCAATGTTCCTTGATATCATAGGAGATATTGTCACCATTTAATAAAAAAGATATGTTTGTTGTCATGGGTAAAGTTTCCTTAATGGTTGATTAATGACCGGCATTTATTAATTCTAGGCATTTTTGGCCCATTCTTTTTACATGGACCCTTATCATCTCTTTCCTGTGCCAGGCTTTTCCCCTGACAGAGTCCCTGACCCTGGATTCATCTGCTGCAATTTTGCCGGCTTCTATCAAAAGGGCCTCATCAATTTTTTTCCCAACCAGAAATTTTTCCGCATCAAAAGCCCGCATGGGGGTAGGGGCAGCAACCCCTAAACACATCCTTGCCTTTGTACAGGTTCCCTGGATTTCATCCAGGGTTAATAGAACCCCGATACCGATCAAGGGCAGCTCCATGGCAGCCCTGCGGCCGAATTTGATATACGCGCTTCCCGTATAAGGGGACTGGGGAGGAATGGTAATTTTTTTAAGGATTTCCCTGGGTTTTAAAATGGTTTTATAGGGTGAAACAAACAGATCTTTCACCGGGACAGACCTTTCTCCTTCAGGGCCGTGAAGCAGGGCTACACCATCAAGGGCAATCAGGGGGATGGCACCATCAGCAGAGGGTACTGCATTGATCAGGTTGCCGCCGATGGTTCCAACGTTTCTCACCTGCAATGACCCGATATTGGAAACGGCATCATAAATAATGGGATATTCATTCTGGATCATGAGAGATTTTTCCAGGGTGGCATGAGTCACCATTGCACCAATGGAAAGTTCGCCCGTTGCATCATTTTTATGCAGTTCGCCCATTTCTTTTATCTTTTTCAGGGAAATCAGAAAATCCGGTTCCATCCACCCTTCCTTGACCTTGACAATCACATCTGTCCCCCCGCCCATATATTTGGCAGTCTCGCTGTGCTGGCCATGAAAAGCAATGGCTTCTTCAACGGTTGTGGGGGATAAATACTTAAATGCTTTCATACTATTTCCTTTCTTTAACTGCGGTTATCAAAGATACGCCTGGCTTTTCCTTCAAACCGGGGCAAATCACCATAGGTACAGAGGTGAGCATCACAGCTGACCATGATTTTTGATTGCATAGTTTTTTTAATTTTGGCTGTTATATCATCCATATCTGCTGCATCAAGTCCCTGCCTTATTTCTGTTTTTATGGTCATATAATCCTTCCCATCATCCTTTCTTTCAAGATGCAGCTGGTATTCGCTTCCCACCTCAGGTATGGTAGACAGGACCTCATCAATCTGTCCTGGATAGATGTTAACCCCCCTTAAGATGATCATGTCATCGGAACGGCCTATGATTTTGTCATGCATGGGAAGGATATTCCCGCAGGAACACGGGGTACTGATTTTACGTGTCAGATCCCTTGTCCTGTATCGCACAAGAGGGGACGCTTCTTTGCACAGGGTTGTGACCACCATTTCACCGATCTCACCGTCTTTAACTGGTTCAAGCGTATCCGGGTTTAAAATTTCAAGGATATATTTGTCAGCCCAATAGTGAATCCCTTCATGCTTATGGCAGTCAAGTCCGGTTCCAGGGCCGTAAAGTTCAGTCATGCCTGTTATGTCAAACATGTCTTCAAGCCCCAGAAGATCTTTGATCTTTGCACGCATGGCAGAACTGCTTCGCTCAGATCCCAGGATAATTTTTTTTAAATTAATCTGCTCTTTAATGCCCCGTTTATTAACTTCTTCAGCCATGAGAAGGGCCATGGATGCAGTGCAGCAGAAAACCGTGGACTGCAGGTCGATAAGAAACTGGCATTGCATGTCAATATTTCCCGGACCCACAGGGATTGCCATGGCACCCAAGCGTTCACATCCCAGTTGAAATCCCATGCCTGCTGTCCAGACACCATAACCCACAGCAATCTGCACCCGGTCTTCCTGTGTCAATCCTGCCATTTCATAGCACCGGGCAAACATATCAAACCATACATCCAGATCGTTCGCCGTATAGGCGAGAATTTTTCGTTTTCCCGTGGTGCCCGAGGAGGCATGAATGCGGACAACAACTTTTTCAGGAACAGACAAAAGAGGCAGAGGATAGCCTTCCTTGAGATCGTTCCCAGTGGTAAAGGGAAGAAGGGACAGGTCATCCAGGGATTTTATATCCAAAGGAGTCACGCCTGCGGCTTGAAATTGTTTTCTGTAAAAGGGTGACCCCTTGTAAGTATGGGCAATCGTCCATTTGAGCCCTTTAAGCTGATGATCAAACAATTGCCCTGGATCTTTAAACAGTGGCATAAAGGTATGTGTCATTTTGTCTCCTATATTTAGTGTTTGAACGAAAACTCACCCATCTACTGCGTTGCTGCAAAATCTTGCCAAATTATAAATCGGGCCTCATGTACATTAGTACACTCCGGTTTCAAGATTTTTTGCGCCTTGTATATGGGCAACTTTTCACCCAAACACGGGGTTTTAGGTCAGGCACTATTTAACTTTCATCATTTTAATATTTGTCCGGCCAATTCGGCTAATTAATGGCCAATTACTTAATAGTATATTTTGTTCCTATATCTAAAGTTATTATTTACTATTGCGGAGTTGCAGCGTTGCATCCAGATCAAGTGTCAGAGAATCAGGGTCAATAATAACACCGTAATCCTGTTTTGCCCTTTCAATACTCACATACTCGTATTGAACATCTTTTTCAACCAGTTTTGGATCACGTTCAAAGGGATTTCCATATCCGCCGCCGCCGGCACTGACAAATGTAATCCGATCACCGGGGTCCATAAAGGTAAGGGTGCTTGGGTCTGCATTCTCATCATTTTTCTGGAATTTGGCCAATGATCCGTCTTTTCCCCCGAACATGCCCTGGGGTGGATAAATATAACGTCCGGCCTGAACAGCAATGGAGACTGTTCCGCAGGAATTCTCCCCTTCATCCGGAGAACGGAAGATCATTCGTCTGCCAATACCACCACGCTGTTTACGAGGGCCACCTGAGTCCTGTATCAGGCTTCTTTCTTCAACAATCATGGAGGTATCACTCTCAAGAATTTCAACGGGTGTGTTCGCACCATTGGCTGGGAAAATTGCACAGTGATGGCCATCAAATCTTGAAGAAGCTCCCATTCCGCCACCGCGGATAATCATGGTGTGCCATGGTTTACCATTAGCAAAAGAGCCATGAAAGATATTTGTCTGGGCAGGGGTTCCACCGGAGCCTGCAATGATATTATGGGGAGCGGCCTTTGCAAGGGCTTTAAAAACCATTTCAGTCATAAAATGGCCCACAACCATTCGTGCTGCTACGGCTGCCGGAAATTTACAATTGACAATAGATCCTTCAGGGGCTGTCATTGTTATGGGGCGAATAGCACCCTCATTAATAGGTACTCCAGGGTCAAATGCGGATTTAATGGCCATGAACACATAGGCATAGGTGAAATTGTAAACCACATTCACCCCCCATTGTACCTGTTTGGATGTGCCTTCAAAATCAACATGAATTTTTGAACCCTCGACTTTGACAGCTAATTTGATGGGAATATCGGGCTTGTTCCCCGCACCTTCAATAATGCCTTTGTGTTCATAGATCCCATCAGGAATCTTTGAAATGGCGGACCGCATGCTTATTTCAGTCCGGTCGATAATCTCATCCGCAAGGTCATCTAAGGTATCAAGTCCTTCATCTTTCATCATTTCTATGATTTTTTGAGAACAAACGTGATTTGCTGCTACCTGAGAACGGATATCTCCGTCAAACTCTGTAGCTGTTCTTACATTCCAGCGGATCATGTTAACAAGCTCTTTATTGAGCCTGCCGGCATCATAGAGCTTTGTTAAAGGTATATACAGGCCTTCTGCATAGACATCCCGGTTGTCGGAAGCGGGTCTTCCACCAATATCCGTGTGATGGAAGATGCATGACGTAAAAGCCACAGGTCTGCCCTTGAAAAAGATAGGACTCCATACGCAGACATCATTCAAATGTCCGGCTAGAAGCCAGGGGTCATTGATAATAAATACATCGCCTTCATTATATGCTTCAAGGGGAATGGATTTGACAATCTTTTTCATACCCAGCGCCATGGCACCAGCCATGCCGGGAGTACACAATGTCCCTTGAACAAGCTCCTGGCCCCGGCTGTCTGTAAACATGCAGGTGTAATCATGGGCATCCCTTAAAAGACTTGAAAAGGCTGTTCTGATAACAGATGCGTCAGATTCATCCACTATGGAAACAAGCCGTTTCCATAGGATTTCTAAAGTAATCGGGTCGAATTTACTCTTTGTTTTATTCATTATTTGTCCCTCCTACCTGATCTGGCCCACCTGATTGGGCTAGTTTGATCCATATGAAACCGAAGTCATCCACCCGGGCTGTGGCATCCTCCCCCATGACAATTGTGGATTCACGTTCCTCAATAATGGCAGGTCCTTTAAACTTAGCATTGGGGAATAGTGTTGACCGGTCATAAATTGTAAAGGGGATATAGTCCTTTTTGATAATAGAAAATGCCGGCCGTTGACCCTTGATACAGGCTTGAAGGTCACGATTTTGGGTAGATAGCTTTGAAATTGTAAAAGGCTTTTTAGGAAGGCTTGCCCGTACCTTAAAGGTTACAAACTCCACAGGTGATTCAGCAGATGTTCTGCCGTAAAGTCGTTTATACTCTTCATCAAACATGGTTCGGATTTCAGCTTTTGAAAACTTTGTAAAGTCTTTGATTTCAATTTTAAGATCTATCTCAGCACCTTGACCGACAAAGCGCATTAAAAGCGTTCTTTCATAAATAATGTCATCACCGCTTTGGGCGCCTTCCAAAATTTTGGCACTCTCGTGTTCAAGCTCATTAAAAAGAAGTTCTATTTCTTTAAAATCTGCATCATCCAGTACTTTTCTATGGCTTCTGGACAGGTCAAATGCCACAGGAGCTGTAAAGAAACCAAGAGCCGATCCAACGCCTGCAAGGGGCGGTACCAGAATGGATCCAGCTCCGATTTTTTTGGCAAGTCCATAGGTGTGAACCGGTCCTGCACCACCAAAGGCGGATACGGTAACGATGTTGGGGTTGCCGCCTTTTTCCGCAATATGGGTTTTGGCGGCCGAAGCCATGGTTTCGTTGATCAGATCATGGATACCAAAGGCTGCTTCAACCATTGTAGTACCAAGCGGCCTGGCTATTTTTTCTTCTATGGCTCGTTTGGAAAGCTCAATATCAAGCGCCATGGTTCCGCCAAGGAAAAAATCAGGATCAAGATATCCCAAAACAAGGTCAGCATCCGTTACAGTGGGATTATCTCCACCTTGCTTATAGCAGGCAGGTCCAGGGTCTGCGCCGGCGCTTTCCGGGCCGACCTGTAACAACCCGAGATTGCTTATTTTAGCAATACTTCCTCCGCCTGCACCAATTTCCATGAGATCCACAACAGGCACCTGGATGGGAAGCCCGCTGCCTTTTTGAAAACGCTGTACACGTCCGACCTCAAATGTGGATACCAATCCTGCGTGGCCATCCTGAATCAGGCATGACTTTGCCGTTGTCCCGCCCATGTCAAAGCAGAACATGTCCGCAATATTAAACATTTTTCCATAATGCTGGGATGCAATAACAGCAGCTGTCGGGCCTGATTCAATGATCCTGACGGGAAAATCTTTGGCCGTTTCAATGGAAGTGATTCCGCCCGAGGAAAGCATGATGAAAAATTTGCCATTAAAACCAATGGTTCCAAGTCTGGTGACAAGTTTGTCTAAATACCAGTATGTTATTGGTTTTACATAGGCATTAACAGCAGTCGTACAGGTTCGTTCATATTCCTTGATTTCCGGAAGAACTTCAAATGATGTGGATAAAAATAGTTCCGGTGCATGTTTTTCAATGATCTGTTTTACTTTTTTTTCATTTACAAAGTTTTCATAAGAATTGATAAAACAGACAGCAATGGATTCGATCCCGTCCTTTTTAAATTTTTTCAGAATTTGTATAAGTTCTCGTTCATCTACACTTTTTAGTATTCTGCCGTCAAAGGTCAGCCGCTCATCTATTTCCGCTCTGTCTGACCGGGGTACGATAGGTTCAGGATACTCGCTGAAAATATCATAGGCATCATAGCGTTTTTCCCTTCCAAGTTCCAGAATATCCCTGAATCCCTTTGTCGTTATCAAGGCGGTTCTGGCTCCTTTTCTTTCAATAATGGCATTGATAACCAGGGTGGTTCCATGAATAATTTCTTCAACATTATCCATAAATCCAGGCAGAATTTCATCAAGTTCTCTGATGCCCTGTTCAATAGCATTCGACGGATCTGAAGGAGTTGTCAGACATTTATTTGTGTGAAATTCTCCTGTTATATTATTCACAAGGACAAAATCCGTAAATGTACCACCAATGTCACACCCTAAGCGGTATGTCGGCTGTTCCAAATTTAACCTCCCAATGAAGTTATTATTATGTTTATTTATTAATTACCCGTTCCAGGATGTTTCCCTTACAGTCATTGGATAGACATTTCAACACCTTAAAATCAATAAAATTCGGGTTCATTCCATTCGCCAAAGGTCTGTCTGAACACGCCTGCCATTTCACCCACCGTGGCATAGGCATGACAGCATTTCACCAGATGTGGCATCACATTATCACTCCCTTTGGCTGCTTTTTCAAGAGCTTTAAGGCTATCTGCAACATCCTTGTCATTCCGGGTTGCCCGAAGCTTTATTAAATTAGCTTTGGATTTCTTTGCCCATTCTTCATTATATTCATGGAGTTCCACAGCGCCAGCGTTGGTTTTTTCAGCCTCTTTATCTGTTGCTTCTGTATTGAGGCCAACTTTTCTGTACTCGCCGGACTGCAGTCCTTTTTCAAACTCATAGGCCTGTTTGGAGATTTTCCTTTGAATCAGGCCTGAGGAAATACAATTTACCATGCCGCCCATTTGTTGAACTTCTTTCATCTCATCAAGTATTTTTTCTTCCATTTCAAGGGTCAGAGATTCAATAAAATAGGACCCAGCCAGGGGATCAACAGTATCTCTTAACCCCACTTCATCCATGAGTATTTCAAGGGTTCGAAGAGAGAGCAGAGCAGAGCGCGGGGTGGGGATGGTATAGGCTTCATCAAAGGAACACAAGGCTGTTGTCTGGGCACCTGACAGGGCTGCTCCCAGAGCATAATAAGCCCCTCGCATGATATTGTTTTCCGGCTGTTCCTTGGTAAGGCCTGAACCGCCTCCGCCAAACAAGCCCCTTAAAAAGAGTTTCTTTTTATCTGTAACGCCATATTCATTTTTCAACATTTTTGCCCAGAGTTTTCTGGCAGCCCTGAACTTGGCAATCTGTTCCCATAAATTGCCATACACATTAAAATTAAATGAAAACCGTCCCACAAATTCTTCAGCAAGAATACCTCTTTGGGTCACATTGTCTATGTAAGCTTTGGCAATTTCAAATGCATAGGCGATTTCCTGGGCCGGGTTGGCACCTGATTCACGGATATGGTATCCGCAGATGCTCACTGGATTTGACTTTGGCAGTTCCTTTACTGCATATTCAATTGAGTCCCCCACAAGTCTGACTCCATGTTCAACAGGAAAAATCCAGGCACCCCGGCCGATCATTTCCTTTAAAATATCATTCTGGGGCGTGGTGGAAATCTGATCTTTGGAATATCCGAATTTTTCTGCCACGGCCTGGTACATGGCCATCATGATGGTAGCCACGGCATTGATGGTCAACCCGGACCCGATGCGGTCCAAAGGAATTCCTGCAAAGGCCGTCTCAAAATCCTTAAGCGAGTCAATGGCCATACCCACCCGCCCGACTTCACCTTGAGCCAGTGGATGATCCGAGTCATAGCCCATCTGGGTTGGAAGGTCAAAGGCCACGTTCAGTCCGTTCTGACCATTTGCAATCATGAGTTTGAATCGTTCATTGGTCTCTTCCGGTGTGCCAAACCCTGTATATTGCCTTGTGGTCCAGGCACGGCTGCGATAGCTTTGGGGATGAATGCTTCGGGTAAAGGGATATTCACCAGGAGCCCCAAGATCTTTTTCATATGTAAATCCTGCTTTTTTAAGATCTTCAGGGCCATAGACAGGTTTCACCTTTATGCCGGACTGATAGATTACCTCTTTTATTGCACCTCTTTCATCCTTGATATATTTTGCTACACCCATTGTTTTTTACCTCTCATATTATTCAAACAATTTGTTCATGCCCGTAACAATACCCTCAAAAGAGGTTCCCCCGGGGAATACTGCCGAAACTCCTATCTGTCTGAGCCTGGGAATATCCTGATGGGGAATAACCCCTCCCACTGTCAGGCGGATATCTTCAAGACCCTTTTCTTTCATCATGGTCATGAGTTTTTTACTTATAGGCAGGTGTGCCCCGGACATGATGCTTAACCCGATGACATCCACGGCTTCCTGGGTGGCGGTCTGTATGATCTGATCAAGGGTCTGGTGGAGTCCTGAATAGATGACTTCCATGCCCGCATCCCTTAAGGCAAGGGCTACAATTTTTGCGCCCTTGTCATGCCCGTCCAGGCCTGGTTTGGCGATCAGTACCCGAATTTTGTTTTTTGTTTCCATAACTCTATTTCCTTTATATCTTTCTTAATTATCCCGGGCCATAATTTTTACTTGTGACCTTCAGGTTACTGATCATATGTTCAGCTGCAGTTATCGGGTCCATTGAACCGGATTCAATTTCATTCAGCGCTTCTTTGAAATCATTTGATTCTTTCATAAACAAGAGTATTTTTTCCAGGGCCAGATCCTTTAAAAGTGAATTAAAATAAATACGCTCCAATTCTTTTTTTTTAAGATCAAGAATTGTATTTTTTTTCATAAAATTAAAATGGGATAAAAAGGTGTCAGCAAGTTCTTTTACCCCGGTTCCATTTTGGGCAATTATTTTCAAAACGCCGGGAGCCCAGGTTGAGCATCCTTTTTGGGGTGCCTGATTTGAAATTTGTCCCCGGGTATTGGAATTGCGCATGCTGATCATCATTTTAAGTTCAAGCACAGATGCCTGGGCATCAGGCCTGTCACTTTTATTGACAATAAAGATATCTCCGATTTCAAGGATGCCGGCTTTGACGGCCTGGATGCCGTCTCCTGTTCCCGGGATGGTGACAATCCCTATTGAATGGGCGACAGAGGCAATGTCAAACTCTGCCTGTCCTGCTCCCACGGTTTCAATGATAATGATCTCATACCCCATGGCAGAAAGGACAATTGCCGCATCTTTTGTTGCCCTGGAAAGCCCCCCTTTCTGTCCCCTTGATGCCATGGAACGGATAAAGACCTTTTCATCTGCTGCATGGCGCTGCATGCGCAGCCGGTCCCCTAAAATAGCACCGCCGGAAAAAGGGCTTGTGGGATCCACTGCAATCACGGCAATTTTAAGGTCTTGTTTGCGGAACTCAAAGATCAAGGCATCAATCAGGGTGGATTTACCCACGCCGGGTGATCCAGTAATGCCAATAATAAAAGCATTACCAGAATGGGGGTACAATTGTTTGAGCAGGCTGAAAGCTTTTGGATCATTGTCATCAATAAGGCGGATCATTCTTGCCCCTGCTTTCTGGTTCCCCATCAATATGTCTTTAATCTCAGGCACTCTTTTTTTCTTTTTCCTCTTTATTTAACTGGCTTAGAACTGCGTTTTTCCCCTTAATGATGTGCGCCCTGACTAGCTTTTCAACTGCATCGCCATCCCGGCTTTTAATGGCATCCAGCATCTTAAAATGGTCTTCATGGCTCTCATGGGCATATCCCGTCTGTTTTAAGATGATCTGCCGGAATCTTGAAATCTGGGCCCGAAGCTGGTTGATCATTCTGATCAGTTTCGGGCTTTTGCTCAAAGCGTAGAGAAGATCATGAAACTGGGTGTTGATTGTCTGAAGTTTATCATGGTCTTTTTTTTCAAGGCAGGCCTTAAATTCCACCATCTTTTTTTCTAAAGGAATAAGATCCATGTTTGTATGATTTTCGGCAGCCAAACGTGCTGCATAGGCTTCAAGAACACTTCTGATTCCGAAGGTCTGCTCAATATCATCCTTTGTCAAGATGACCACCTGGAATACGCCTGAAGGGTTTTTTTCAATCCAGTCTTCTCTTTCAAGTTTGTGCAGGGCCTCGCGCAAAGGTGTCCTGCTTATACCCAGCATGTCAGCGATTTTGCTTTCCACAAGCCTTGCACCCGGCTCAATGGTCTGGTCAATGATGGCTTTTTTCAAATATTCAAATACATCCTGGCCTAAAGATTTTCTTTCCTTAAAATTATTGTCCAGCTTCATTTGGGCGCCCCGTTCCTTTAAATAATTCCTTTTTCCTTAAATTCTGCAAGAGCGGTCTTGTCATACCCCAGAACATCCCCGTAGATTTCCAGGTTCTGTTCACCAAACCTGGGGGGAAAGGAAAGTTTGCGGTCCTTTTCCTCAAGAAAAGGGGTCATGTTGGGTGGCGGAGCAAGTGTTAACTTTGTGCCTGTCTTTGGGTCTGTTGAAGTGAGAATTCGTTTTGCAACCAATGGATCTTCAACCACTTCATTCACGTTTTTAATCTTTGATATGGGCACGGTAATAGAATTGAA
>JAQICW010000686.1 GCA_027858355.1 Desulfobacula sp. | reverse complement strand
TTAGTGGGAATTATAGTCTGGGCCGCTTTTTTGACAAAGCTTTCTGTTTTAAGTCTGTATTTTACAAGAGCTGCAACAGTACAGATACCTATACCATGTTTTTTCGCAAATTTTTCAAGGGAAGGCATTCTTGCCATGGTGCCGTCATCATCCATGATTTCACAAATCACCGCGGCAGGCTTCATTCCTGCAAGACGTGCCAGATCAACAGATCCTTCTGTCTGGCCGATCCTCACCATGACTCCGCCATCCCTTGCCCGCAATGGAAAAATATGGCCGGGTCTTGCAATATCATCAGGGGTGGTATCATCTGCCACTGCAGTGAGGATTGTTGTTGCCCGGTCAGCTGCAGAGATCCCTGTGGTAACTCCTTTTTTGGCTTCAATGGACACTGTAAATCCTGTTCCATATTGTGAAGTGTTATTGTCCACCATCATGGGCAGATCCAACCGGTCTGCAATTGTTGAATCAAGGGAAAGGCAGATCAGTCCCCTTCCATATCTAGCCATGAAATTTATGGCTTCCGGGGTTACAGCTTGTGCTGCCATGGTCAGATCGCCTTCATTTTCACGATCTTCATCATCCACAAGAATAACCATTTTTCCTTTTTTAATATCTTCAATAGCCTGTTCAATTGTTAAATGCGGCATATTTAAATCCTTAGGTTTATAAAAATCCATTCCTTGCGAGAAGTCCCATACTGATATCTTTTTTCCCTTTGGGCAAAGCATCATTCGTTGAAACACTTCCCATTAAAATCTTTTTTACATATTTACCGATCATATCAGTTTCTATATTGACCTCATCACCGACCCTTTTTAAGCCGATGGTTGTGATATCTGCGGTGTGGGGAATAATACTGACCTGAAAATCCTTGTCTGAACATGTATTGATGGTCAGGCTGATCCCTTCAATGGCAACAGAGCCTTTTTCAATCATGTCTGCAGCGAGATTTAAAGGGACATTAACTTTAATAATAACGGCATTGCTATTTCTTTTTATGGTAGAAATAATTCCTGTCCCATCAATATGTCCTGAAACCAGATGACCGTCGATGCGGTCTGACAATTTTAAAGCCCGTTCAATATTGACCCTTGAACCCGGCCTCAATCGTTTAAAAGTTGTCCGTGCAACAGTCTCAGGCGCCATATCCACTTTAAAAATATTTTTCTCAAGACTGACAATAGTAAGACAGGCACCATTTACAGCAATGGAATCTCCAATGTTTGATCCAGATAAATCCAGGTCACAGCCAATGTAAAGTACTTTGCCTTCACCCCTGGACTCGATGCGTTTAATGGTTCCAAAACTTTCAATAATTCCTGTAAACATTTTTAATCCTAGAAATATTATTAGTGAGTTTTGAATTCCATTCACCACTCACCACTCACCATTTCAAATACCCTTTAACAAGAATATCATCATCAAATTGAGTAACCATTACGTCTTTAAGTTTAAAGGCATCTTTTATCAACAAAGGGCCTTTGCCATTAAATACCGGAGTACCATCGCTGCCGCCTAAAAATTTGGGTGCCAGAAAAAACAAGACCTTGTTTACAATCCCGGCCTTGAGCGCTGATCCTGCCACCCCACTTCCGCCTTCTATCAAAAGGCTTAAAATTGACATCTGGCCTAACTTAATCATCAGTTCTTTTAAATCAAGTCTATTGTCCTTTAAAGGGATTTCGAGAATTTGAACCCCTTTTTTTGTAAGCACGGCTTTTTTTTCTCTGGAAACTCCAGGGCCTGTAACAATAATGGTTTTAGCAATGGATTCCCGGGTGATAAGATTTGCATCTTCTTTAATGCTTAAATGGGTATCCAGAACAATCCTTAAGGGATCTTTAGTCTGAACTCCTTTAATTCTTGATGTGAGCGAGGGATTGTCAGCATGCAGGGTTCCCGATCCCACTAAAATGGCATCCACTTCATGGCGGATCTTATGGACATGATTCCTGGATTTTTCGTTGGTGATCCATTTTGAATCCCCCGTGGATGTCGCGATTCTCCCATCCAGAGTTGCTGCACACTTCAAAATAACAAAGGGGGTCTTGTCATGTTGAACATACCAGGAAAACTCTTCGATCAGGATTTTGGCTTCTTTTTCAAGAACGTCTGAAACAACATTGATGCCCTTGTCCTTAAGATAGCTTATACCGCTGCCGCAAACATTGGGATTGGGGTCCAGACACCCAACCACAACTTTTTTAATGCCGGCTTTAATAATTTTATGGGTACAAGGCGGGGTTTTTCCAAAATGGTTACAAGGTTCCAAAGTGACATAAAGGATTGCATCCATTGCCCTGGGTCCGGCATCATCCAGGGCTTCTACTTCAGCATGGGCCAAACCTGCTGCCCTGTGAAATCCTTTTCCGACAATAGTTCCATCCTTTACAACAACTGCACCGACACAAGGATTAGGAGATGTGAATCCCTTTGCCTTTCGTGCAAGGGATAACGCCTGTTGCATGTACTCATGATCTGTCATCGGCCTTATCCAGGAGCCCATCAAATTCAAGGGGCAGGCATTCTTTGGGAACCAGCCCCTTAAGCTCCTGTATAAAATCGGCTACATCCTTAAATTCCCTGTAAACCGATGCAAACCTGACATAGGCAACATCATCGATTTGCTTTAAGGCCGCAATAATTTTTTCCCCCACAATTTTTGAAGGAAATTCCCGGTCATTGATTTCCCTTAAGTCCTGCTCAATGGCATCCACGGTTTCTTCAATCCGGTTGATGCTGATGGCTCTTTTTTCACAGGCTTTTTTAATGCCGGCCATAACTTTATCCCGGTTAAAATCTTCCCTGCGGCCGTCTTTTTTTACGATTATAATGGGCATCTGCACAAAACGTTCGTAAGTTGTAAACCGCTGGGTACATTCCTTGCATTTTCTGCGTCGACGAACTTCAAACTCAATCTTGCCAGGACGCGAATCAATAACGCTTGTGTTTGGATTTCCGCAAAATGGGCATTTCATGTGTGGGCCTCTTTTTTGTTTAAGTCTCAAGCCGGATGAGTTCTACCTTGGCCTTGTAAAACATATCCAAAGTCAGGGGGTCATTATATCCATCTTTATAATATACTGTTTTAATCCCGGCATTAATAATCATTTTTGAACAAATGGAACAAGGCTGATTGCTACAATATAGGACTGCCCCATTCACCTGGATTCCGTGGTAGGCTGCCTGGATAATCGCATTTTGTTCTGCATGAACACCACGGCAGAGTTCATGATTTTCCCCGGAAGGCACATTCAGTTCTACTCTTAAACATCCCACCTCCCGACAATGGGGAACTTTAGCCGGCGCACCATTATAGCCTGTGCAAAGAATCCGTTTTCCCTTTACCAGAACTGCCCCTACATTTCTTCTGAGGCAGGTTGAACGGGTGGCAACGAGATCACAAATTCCCATAAAGTATTCATTCCAGGAGGGCCTGTCTGACAAGTGCTCAGTCATTGATCTATTTTCCTTTATACAAGGGATATTGCAAACAAAGGTCTTTTACTTTCCCTGCTGTAATTTCAATATTTTCCTGGTCATCCAGAACATCACAGATAAAACCGGCAATTGTTTTACTGGCCGCTTCATCCATCCCCCTTGACGTCACAAGGGGAAGGCCGATGCGGATACCGCTTGTGACAAAGGGCCCGCGTTTTTCATTGGGAATCGTATTTTTGTTCACAGTAATACCGGCCCTGCCAAGTCTTTCTTCAGCCTCTTTGCCCGAGATATCCTTTTGACTGAAATCAACAAGCACCATGTGATTATCAGTTCCTCCTGAAATCAGTTTATACCCTCTTTCCATCATTACAGCGGCAAGGGCCGTGGCATTTTTGACCACTTGTTTCTGGTAGCCTGTAAAAGATTGGCCAAGGGCTTCTTTAAAGGCAATTGCTTTTGCAGCAATAACATGCATTAAAGGCCCGCCCTGGATACCGGGGAATATCTGGCTTCCAATAGCCTTTGCATATCTTTCCGAGGACAGGATAAGACCACCGCGGGGGCCGCGCAGGGTTTTATGGGTTGTAGAAGTAATCAGGTCTGCAAAGCCCACGGGACTTGGGTGGACACCCGTTGCAACAAGCCCTGCAATATGGGCCATATCCACCATAAAAAGGGCATCCACAGATTTGGCAATTTGAGAAAAGCCTTTAAAATCAATGATTCTGGGATAGGCACTGGCGCCTGCCACAATTAATTTCGGTTGGTGTTTTTTTGCCAGAGTTTCCACCTGGTTCATATCAATTCTTTCGGTTTCAGGAGACAGTCCATAATGTACAAAATCATAGAGTTTGCCGGAAAAGCTGACTGCAGCGCCATGGGTCAGATGACCGCCATGGGAAAGATCCATGGCAAGAATCCGGTCCCCGGGATTCAACACTGCAAAATAGGCTGCCATATTGGCCCCTGAGCCAGAGTGGGGCTGGACATTAGCATATTCTACCTTGAATAGTTTTTTGGCGCGCTCAATGGCCAGGTCTTCTGCCTGATCCACATATTCACAACCGCCATAATATCTTCTGGCAGGATACCCTTCTGCATATTTATTTGTAAGAACGGATCCCTGGGCTGCCATGACTGCCTGGCTGACTATATTTTCAGAAGCAATCAGGTTTAATTCATATTCCTGCCGGTCTGCCTCCTGCTGGATAATCTTTTCTATTTGTGAATCTGTCTTACCAATAATCCCCATTTTAGTTCCCTTTTTGTGCAGATCTAATTATCTATAGTTTGAATTCGTTCCAGATGCCGGCCACCTTCAAACCCGGTATCCAGCCAGGTTTGAATAATTTCAAAGGCAAGGATATCTCCCAGGACACGACCTCCAAGAACCAGGATATTGGAATCATTATGGAGCCGGCTCATCTTTGCTGCAAAAAGGTCTGAGCAAAGGGCGGCTCTTACACCTGCAAACCTGTTGGCCACCATGGACATGCCAAGCCCTGTGCCGCAAAGCAATATTCCTTTTGAATATTTACCCTTGGAGACAGCATCAGCTACTTTTTTCCCAAAATCCACATAATTAACAGATGCCTGGCTTTTGGTGCCAGCATCTTCAACTTGATACCCCTTGTCTATGAGATAGGCTTTTATTTTTTCCTTCAACTCATAGGCAGCATGATCACATCCAATAATAATGGGCTTGCCTGTTTCCATTTTTTCCCCAATTTTTAAAATTTTGATTTTATAAAATTAATGGCGTCCTGGACTGTGACCAATTTTTCTGCATCTTCATCTTCTATTTCAATTTCAAACATTTCTTCCATTGACATGACAAGCTCAACGATTGTTAAAGAC
>JAQICW010000610.1 GCA_027858355.1 Desulfobacula sp. | reverse complement strand
CGGTAAATCATTCGGCGATTTTTTGCACCCAGACTGGAAGGATCATTTCAAGGAAAATTTTCCCCGTTTCAAAGCTATTGGTGAAATTTTAGGGGTTGAATTTGAAATAGTCAAAAAAGACGGTTCTTTGATACTTGTTTCATTTCACGGGAAGATAGGAAAAGATAAACAAGGACACTTTCAGCAAACGCATTGCATCTTTCAAGACATCACCAAGCGCAAGCAGATGGAGGAGGCGCTGCGGGATAGCGAAGAACGTTTCAACCTGGCAATGGATGCTACACAGGATGGTTTATATGATTGGAACCTTAATACCAATGAAATCTATTACTCACCTTCATGGAAACGCTTGTTAGGATACAATGATGATGAATTGCCGAATGATTTTTCAATCTGGGAGACATTAACAGACCCAGAAGATGTTAAACGTTCCTGGAATATGCAACAGGATCTTATAAATAAAAAACGGGATCGCTTTGAATTAGAATTCAAAATGAAACATAAAGATGGGCACTGGGTAGATATACTGAGTCGGGCCAAGGCAATTTTCGATAGTGATGGAAATGCTATTAGAATCGTTGGTACTCATGTGGATATATCTGAGCGAAAACGAGAAGAGGCAAGGTATAAACAGACCATTGAAAGCGCTATAGATGGATTCTGGATTATCGGTTTCAAAGGTGAATTTCTCGAAGTAAATGAAGCATACTCCAGTATGATTGGATACAGCCGGGATGAACTTCTAACAATGTCAATTATGGATGTCGAATCAGTTGAAGATCCGGAAGAAACAAAAAAAAGAATAGAAAAAATAATCAGAACCGGTAGTGACCGCTTTGAAAGTAAACACCGTCATAAAAAAGGCCATATTATTGATGTAGAGGTAAGTACAACTTACACACAAGACAGTAGTGGAATGTTTTTTGTATTTCTTCGTGATATAACTGACCGAAACAAAATGGACGCACAGCTCAGACAAGCCCAGAAAATGGAATCCATCGGCACCCTTGCCGGCGGTATTGCCCATGATTTTAACAATATCCTTTATCCCATTTTAGGCCACACAGAGATGCTGTTAGATGATGTTCCCGAGGGCAGCCCATTTAAAGAAAGTTTGAATGAAATCTATACCGGTGCCTTAAGAGCAAAAGACCTTGTAAAACAGATCCTTGCATTTTCCCGGCAAGAGAGTAGTGAATTAAAATTGATGAAAATGCAGCCGATTGTCAAGGAAGCATTAAAGCTTATCAGGTCTACAATCCCCACAACAATTGAAATCAAGCAGGATATCCATCCTGACTGTGGTGTAATCAAAGCTGATCCTACACAAATTCATCAGATTGTAATGAATCTTGCAACCAATGCTTATCATGCCATGGAAGAGACTGGCGGGGAACTGAGAGTAAGCCTGAAAGAAATGGAATTCGGAACACTTGATCTAATTAATCCGAATATGGCACCTGGAGGTTATGCTTGTCTGATAGTGTCTGATACAGGGGTGGGCATGGATAAAAAATTAACAGCTAAAATCTTTGATCCGTTTTTTTCCACCAAAGCAGTCGGCAAGGGCACTGGAATGGGGCTTTCAGTGGTGCATGGTATAGTGACTGTTATGGGAGGCACTATCCAGGTATATAGTGAGCCTGAAAAAGGAACACAATTTCATGTTTATTTTCCCATAGAAAAAAGTTCTTTTGAAGAACAGGTAACTCATTCAACAGCAAAAATTCAGAGCGGCACTGAACAGATCCTTCTTGTAGACGATGAAGAAGCGATCCTTAAAATGGAAAAAAGGATGCTGGAGCGTTTGGGGTATCAGGTTACTTCACGTACCAGCAGCCTTGAAGCTCTTGAAGCTTTTCGAGTAAATCCTGATAAATTTGATTTGGTCATCACGGATATGTCAATGCCAAATATGCCTGGCGATAAACTGGCAGGTGAACTGACCAAAATACGCCCTGATATCCCCGTATTACTTTGCACAGGATTCAGTGAAACCATATCTGAAGAAAAGGCTTTATCTCTGGGAATTAAGGGTTTTTTATTGAAACCGATTGTAATGAAGGATCTTTCACATAAGATACGTGAAGTGCTGGGTGAAAATTAAAATTGAGGAAGGATATTTAAAAAACACTGTTCCGATTAGAACGGTTTTAACAAAGAATGAAGGATTGTCTTGATGTCTCAGAATTCAGATACCATTAATAAAAATCGGGTTTGGCGGATATTCATGGTCAATGTGAGCTTGATCATCGTACTATTTTTGGCAGGGATATTTATCGCCTTTGTGCTTCGGACCAATCAGATTATCAGCAACCAGATTATCACCACTGCCCGTTCTAATTTTAAGAATATTGTGCTTACAAGAAGATGGAACGCTGATTACGGCGGTGTATTCGTAAAAAAGATTAAAGGGATGATTTCTAATCCGTACCTGGAGAATCCAGACATAGTAACCACGGACGGAAGAGTTTACACAAAAAAAAATCCGTCGTTGATGACCCGGGAAATATCCGAATACGCGAAAATGGACGGAGACTTTACCTATCATTTAACCAGTCTTCGCCCCTTGAATCCCGATAATGCTCCAGACGATTTTGAGAAAAATGCTCTACAGTTGTTTGAAACCGGCATCTGGGAATCATCTGTTCTCGAAATTAGCAATCGGAAAACTATTTTTAGATACATGGCGCCTCTTCTCGTCGAAAAAGGATGCCTGGACTGTCATGCCAAGCAGGGCTATTCTATAGGGGAAGTAAGGGGCGGCATCAGTGTTTCCTTTGATATTTCAGAAATAAAAAAGGATATGGCCATCAACAAAATTTTGGTAGCTGTTCTGAGCATTATAACGATTTTTACCTTACTGACCGTTATTATTTCTATGGTGTTAAGGCTGGCCAAAAAACTCAAAGTGGCGTATCAGATCATTGAGCAGATGGCCATCACCGATGAGTTGACTCAAATTTATAATAGAAGGTATTTTCATACACGCCTCGATCAGGAGGTCAGCAGATCGAAACGCTATGATCACCCCCTCAGTCTGATGATGCTGGATATCGACCATTTTAAGCGGGTCAATGATGTTTACGGCCACCAGATTGGGGATGATGTATTGGCGGGTTTGGCTGCCATAATTAAATCGACAACACGGAAAATGGATGTGGTTGTCCGGTACGGCGGAGAGGAGATAGCCGTTATTTTGCCTGAAACCGATGGCAGCGGTGCCGTTTTGAATGCGGAAAAGATTCGCCATAATATTGAAAAACATGTTTTTGAAGTGTTAAACGGAAAAATCCTCCAGGTGACTGTCAGCGTGGGTGTTTCTTGCCTGGACCAGATAGCGAACAACGAAGAAGACAAGGCTAAGAAACTGATTAAAATAGCCGACGATGCACTGTATCAGGCCAAGAAATCTGGGAGAAATCAGGTCGTAAAAGAGTAAAGGGGGACATTCATCTGGCCAACAAGAAAGACAGACCCAAAGCTGCATAAAAGGTACAGTAACGGCATGCATGTCCTATAATGCTTCTGACTGGGGATACTAATCCAGCGAGATACAGGATCTCGTAAAAAAAATAAAAACTCGACATACATCATAGAACTCATGCCCCGATGCAGTTATACCCGCGGTCAGGGAAAGCCTTGCCGAGCAATAATGGCTATATAGCTCGCTTTTCAAGACTTCCATAAGGATAGCAGGAGCATTCTTTCGGTTTTTTTATTAAAACATAGCACTATATCTTGTGCTTGGGAAGAACATTATTCTGACACATGGCATTAAATTATATGAACCAAGAACGCCATTAAAAGCCATTCTTCCATATTAAAGTGTATAAAGTACCAATATAACAACATGAATATCATGCCCAAAAAACCGGTGGGCTGAAGTCATGATTAATTATCCAATTCTTGACCTCGACCCGGCCTTCAAATGTCAAAGATAATCAGTTGTAACCTTGAGCATTCTGAGAAAAAATATTTTTGTTTTTCGACTGAAAAATTTCTTTAGCAAGGGTGAACACTATGTCTATTAGGCTTTTCCATCACCCCTGGATTTCAAGGGGTGGACTATAACAGTCCTGAGTTTTCCTGAATCAAAGCCCGACACACATCTTGTGATTGGGGGAAAGTTCATTCGTCACA
>JAQICW010000527.1 GCA_027858355.1 Desulfobacula sp. | reverse complement strand
CCTTCTCATGCATCTGCTTGTTCATTCCCGTTTGGATAAATGGGCTGGTGATGCTGTGTTTGTTTCGGGGAGATGAGTGCTGGTTTGAGGTAGGTGAGATGATCTATTTATTATATTATTAACTGGAATATGGTATGATGGCTTCTAATACAGGCTTTGGTTCATATATTGTAATTCCGACACTGAACTTGATGTGCCCTATCTCGGCTGGGTGTATATTTCAACTTTTGCATTTTTTTTATACTTTGGTTGACAAAAAGTGAGTTATCTATAGGATTCTCGTTAAGTATTTAGTAATTTCAAACCTGTATCAATAAGGTGATAATGATGGCTGACAAACTTAAACTTCCTCATGAATCAGATATCAAACGAGTGTTGAAGTTTGATGTGAAAGAGATTTCCAGCTTTCCACCGGTGATGGCCAAACTGTTAGAAATCTCCAATGATGAGAGTGCATCCATGGAGGATCTTTCAAGGATCGTTAAAACCGATCCGGGAATTTCAGTCAGGGTGCTGAGCATTGTGAATTCCGCCCTGTATGGCCTCAGACAAAAAGTAACGGCTGTCTCCGAGGCTGTTGTTTATCTCGGATTTGATCAGGTGAAACGGCTTGCGCTCGGGGTCACGGTGTTTGAAAAAATGTTTAAATCAGGAAAACAAAAACAGTTTGACCGGATTTTTTTCTGGCGGCACTGCCTCTGTGTGGCTGCACTGAGCATGGCCATTGCTGAAGAGACCCAATCTGCAAATCCTGGAGAGGCCTATATCAATGGACTCATGCATGATCTGGGAAAGATTTTCTTTGATCTCCAGGGATGTGTCAATTATGACGATTTGATCACCACGCTGTCAAAATCCGCCGGCCCGATGATTACACAGGAAAGGGAACTCATGGGGATGGGGCATGACGATGTGGGTGCTTATTACAGTTCTTTGTGGAACCTACCGGAATCTCTTTCCCTAACCATTAAATACCACCATCAGCGATATGATCACCTGGATCTTTCCAAAGAAGAATCGCAACTGATCTCCATTGTTTCCCTTGCCAATTTTTTATCCTGGACACAGGGAATGGGATCTGTTGCGATTGACCGGCTTCCGATGCTTCAGCCTGAAATTGAAAAAAACATCGACTTAAGTAAAATTGATTTTACCCGTATCATCACACGCATGGACAAGGAAATGCAGAATACATCCAGATTTTATAATTTTGTTTTTCCTTCCGCCGGACAGTTTCGGGAAAATTTGCTCAAGGCCAATCTCAGGCTCTGCAGTATCAATACAAGCTATTATTATCATGAAGACCGCCAGACTGCCAGTACCGTTGATGTATCTCGGATAAAAGAAAGCATTTCCGCACCCCACCGCAGCCTTGACCCCAGAAAGATTATCACTACGACGTTAAAAGCGATTTATAATGATTTCAAGTTTAACCGGCTTTATGTGATGCGTATGGTCAAAACAAGCAGAAGCCTGAAAGTGATTGAATTTCTTGATATGACGGATACCCAGATGAATCTGAAATCCATTGAAATTAATATGAATAAGACTTCCTGCGGTTTTGTTCATTGCCTGAGAAATCAGGAGCCTGTGATCATTACCGGTAGGTCCTCGGGTGAAAAAAAAACCCTGGAAAAATTTGGAATAAAAGAAATGGTCATCGTCCCTTTTTGCAGCCGCAACAAGGTCATCGGCATCCTTGGTATGGATAATATTGATTCAGGCGAACCCATTCTGCCGGAGGTGCTTTCCTCTATTGCCATTGTGGCCAATGAACTCGGCATGGCTATGGAAAATGCAGAGATTTATAAAGAAGCAAAAGCAGTCTCTCTCAAGGATGGGCTCACCGGACTGTTAAACCGGATTGCTATTGATGAGCTGCTGGCAAAATCCTTTAAAAAGGCTGCCGATGGAAAAAACGATCTTGCCGTTGTGATGATCGATGTGGATTTTTTTAAAAAATTTAATGATAATTACGGACACCAGGCCGGTGACAATATTCTCAGACTGATTGCCAATACATTAAAAAAACTTTCCAGGCCCTTTGACCATACGGGGCGGTACGGAGGCGAAGAATTTATTGTCGTCTTGAACAATACGGATTTGCCACAAGCCTTTGTCTACGCTGAAAGGATCAGAAAAGAAATTGAGCATCTGGGAAGGCTCCTGGCCAACCGCTTCCCGGGTCTTACACTCACAGTGAGTGCCGGTGTCAGCGGTTATCAAAAAAGTGTTAAAAACCGAGATGCCCTCATTGCACAGGCAGACAAAGCGCTTTATCAGGCCAAGGAAACCGGGAGAAACAAGGTAGTGATGGCCTGAAGGAGCACAATTCATGAAAATCAATTGTTTTGAAATAAACCGATAACTAAAAGGTAAACCTTTCTTACTATTTTTTGTTATGGGCAACTGTTACCTTTATCAATAATTTTATCAAATTTGTGCGATAGTTTTCCAAAGCAAGTTTTGACCGAATCAACCTGTGGATAAGCAAATGCTGCTATGTTTTTTATATTATAAAAAATAATGGGGAATAATGGCTTCTGATAATGGTTTTGGTACATATATTGTAATATGAATTCAGAAAACAATGAGAAGTGTTGCAAAAATCAGAGCCATTTCTGACCCTACCATATGTCATATCATGCTGATACCGAGGAAGAATATTCTAGATTGTCCTGGTTAATCATCAACAGTAAAACTCATCCCATCACTCCAAACCTTCCCATAATCATTCCAAGATTTTATATACCACTCATAATTTCCAACATTAATTTCTGTTTCAATAGTAACCGAACAGTTGCCACCAGAGCAGATATCAGCAGCATCATACCATTGGGCAAAGACCTTTATATCACCAGGGTATCCTACCCAGAGTTTATACCAAGTGGAAGCAAGGTCAGCTACCCATGTGAATGTTGGCGTTGAAGACTCAAGCTGGCCTGAAGGTGATGTGTGAGTTACTTTGGAGGGTGGCGTAATATCCCCTTGAACAGTAAAATTCATACCGTCACTCCAGATACTACCATATTCATTCCAGGATTTTATATACCATTCATAATCATCAACCAGTAATTCTAATTCAAGAGTAGCTGTGCAGTCACCCTCAGAACAAATTTCAGAGGCATCATACCATTGTGCGTGTACCTCTTGTTCTGAACTATCCCATATAAACAATTTATACCATGTGGAGTAAGAGTCTTCATTCCATATAAAAGTTGGGGTTGTATCTTTTGTTACCCCTGATGGGGATGTAAGAGTAACGTTAATCGTAGTTATATTGTCCACAATTGCATCACAGTTATCATCCACATAGTTTTCACTTTCTGTTGCCCCTGGATGGATATCCTGGTTGTTATCATTGCAATCAGTATTGGTTGTATATCCTGGAGGTTGGCTGGATGCTTGAGTCGGTGTATTGGGGTCACCATAGCCATCACTGTCTCCATCATAATACCAAGTAGCACCTGAATTAGTTAAATTCCATAAAGACACATCATTACGCTGACCGTCAGCATTCGATCCAACCGCCACAACAGTACCATCATTTTTTAAACCTACGGTATGAGCGTCTCCAGCAGCAATTTGTATAATATTACTCCAAGATGATACATCACATTGGCCATCCCAATAATCTCCAACCGCCACAACAGTACCGTCGGTTTTAATACCAAGGGTGTGGTAAAATCCAGCAGCTATCTGTGTAATATCGGTCCATGAAGATACATCACATTGGCCCGAACTATTATCCCCCACAGCCAGAACAGTGCCATCGTATTTCAGGGCTACCGTATGGGCGTCTCCGGCTACGACTTGTTTGATATTATCCCATGATGACACATCGCATTGGCCGGCAAAATTGGACCCCGCAGCTAAGATTCTGCCATCATTTTTTAATCCTAATGTGTGGTAAAAACCAGCTGCTACTTGTTGAATATTGTTCCATGAAGACACATCACAATTACCATGATTATTATCCCCAACAGCTAAGACTGTGCCATTGGTTTTTAGACCCACCGTATGACGCCAACTACCAGCAATCTGCTTGATATCATGCCATGAAGATACATCGCATTGGCCAGTTCCATTCCATCCGACAGCCACAGCAGTGCCATCTGTTTTTATGCCAAGTGTGTGATACCAACCAGCAGCAACCTGTTCAATATTTTTCCAAGATGATACATCACACTGGCCATCACGATTATCTCCAATCGCTAAGACACTACCATCTATCATTAAACCTACGGAATGAGCGTCTCCAGCAGCAATTTGTGCCTTACCTGCGCACATGGAGACTGTCATAAAAAAGACAACTGTATACAGAACCAAGGCCTTGAGAAATAATTTTTTCTTTATCATAGAATTTTTCCCCTTAATAAATTAAGGTTACTTTATAATCTTGAAGAGACTGTCTTACCGTATGGAATAATCATCCCAAGTCATAATTTTCAGCCCCTGATTCTCCACTAAATTATATCGAAAGGGATTAATTCCTTAGCAACCTTTAACACGACTTGTCAATGGTTAAAGAATTTCAAAAATTTTCTTGTTTTTTATGACAGGGTTTCAGAAGTAAGGCACTAAAGCCAGATGATCATGGAAAAAATACAGGGCCATTTCTGACCTCGTTATATTTTTATTATCCGACTGATGCGAAAAGGATTATTCTGAAACGGTAAAACTCATGCCATCGCTCCAAATCCTTCCATAGTCATTCCAAGATTTGATATACCACTCATAATCTCCATCCAACAGCTCTATTTCAATGACAACCGAACAGATACCACCAGAGCAGATATCAGCTGCATCATACCATTGGGCAAATAGCCGGTCTCCATTGGGAGATCCTATCCAGAGTTTATACCAGGTGGAAGCAGGGTCTGCTGCCCATGTGTATGTTGGTGAGAAATTTTGTGTTTGGCCTGATGGGGATGTATGGATGACTTTTAATGGCGGATTTTCATCACCCTGTACTGTGAAGGCCATACCGTCACTCCACAAACTTCCATAATCATTCCAGCTTTTCACAAACCATTCATAATTGTCATTGCTTAATTCTGTTTCAAGAGTGACTGAGCAGCTGACACCAGAACAAACATTTGAAGATTCATACCATTGTGCATGAATCCTATTTTCAGAACTATCCCAGATGAATAATTGATACCAGGTGGCGTGGGAATCTTTATCCCATGCGAAAACTGGTTTTAGATCAATGGTTGTTTCAGCCGGAGATGTTAAAACGGCTTTTTCGCATATGCCCAAAAGCTCAATATCCTTTGTTACTATGCAATCTTCCTCGATCTCCAAACTTGAAAAGGTTTGTGATGCATAACCAGGTGCTGAAATTGAAAAATCGTAAGATCCAGGCAAAATCATGCTCACATAATTCCCATCCAGCAATGTATTTAAATCAAGATTCAAGTCCTCGAAACTTATTATTGCTGTGGTAATTTTCTTACTTGTTGTTGAATCAGAGACAGAGCCTTGAATCCATGATGCAATACCAAAACCACAGGGATCGACTATGATTCCATTGGCAATACCATCGGCATCTCCATAATCACCGTCTTTGAGTTCTAAAGTGACAGATCTTCTATCTTCGCTGAATGTGGCATACTGGGAATAATCTGTCCAGCCGTTGATAGAACTGTAAAAGTACCATTTTGCATTTTCAGGAGCTGCTTCTGAAAAATAAATAATGGCATCAATG
>JAQICW010000485.1 GCA_027858355.1 Desulfobacula sp. | reverse complement strand
AATAGTCAAGAAAAACGTTTCATGGGTCTATTCACCTTAAGGTAGGTTTTGTCAGCTCACTCCCCATATGTCTTTAAATACGAAACGGGCCCATATGGTAAGAGCAGTGTTTGAAGGAGTTGCCTTTAATGCCAAATGGCTGCTGAAATATGTTGAAAAACTGATTAAAAAGAAAATGAAAACCATAAATATTATCGGCGGCGGTGCCAAGTCTGATCTCTGGTGCCAGATCCATGCCGATATTTTGAACCGGACCCTCAGAAGGGTTAAAAACCCCATCCAGGCAAATGTAAGAGGGGCAGGGCTTATCGGATCTGTTGCCCTTGGATATATTAAATTTGATGAAATACCGGAAAGAACTCAATATGATTCAATTTTCAAACCCAATCCAAAAAATCTAAAACTCTATGAAAAATTATTTAAACAATACCTGGCCATTTATAAACAGAATAAAAAAATATATAAAAGGTTAAATAAATAAAAATGATTGAAAAACTAGTTAGTTTCATCCCGCAAAAACTTGCCTGCTTTATGGAAAAGCATTTAAAAAAAATACCCTATGTGAAAAATAAAGTAGATAAAGAATTAGATAAGGTTGTCAAAGATTTTGAAACATCTTTAAAACCCTATAAAGATGTCTTAAACTCAAATACACATCTTCCCCGGGAGCCGCTTAAAAAAGATGATATTCTTGAACAGATTATAGAAATGAACACAAGGGAGGAAGATAAATGGAAAGATGGTTATGTCTCCGGAGCAGTCTACCATGGCAACCAGGAGCATATTGAATTTTTAAACAAGGTCTATGCGGTTACATCACAAATTAATCCGCTGCATTCCGATCTATGGCCCAGTGCTTCGAAATTTGAAGCGGAAATAATTGGAATGACAGCCACAATGCTTTCATCAAAAAAGACGGATGACCCCATCTGCGGCACAGTGACCTCGGGCGGAACAGAAAGCATTCTGCTTGCCATGAAAACCTATAGGGATTTTGCCAGGGTTAATAAAAACATAAAAAACCCGGAACTCATTGTTCCTGTAACAGCCCATGCCGCCTTTGACAAAGCCTGTCAGTATTTTAATATCAAAATGCAGCATATTCTTGTGAACAAGAATTTCCAGGCTGATATCAGTCAAATCAAAAAAGCCATCAACAAAAATACCATTGCCATTGTGGGCTCAGCTCCCTCCTTTCCCCATGGGACGATTGATCCCATAGAAGAGATGTCAGCCATTGCATTGGAACATAATATCGGGTTTCACACGGACGCATGCCTTGGCGGCTTTGTCCTGCCCTTTGCCGAAAAATTAGGTTTTGATGTGCCACCGTTTGATTTCAGACTCAAGGGTGTCACCTCCATGTCAGCTGATACCCATAAATATGGATATGCTGCCAAAGGCACCTCTGTTGTCATGTATCGCGGGGAAGAACTTCGGCATTTCCAGTACTACACGGCCACGGACTGGCCCGGCGGCCTTTATTTTTCCCCAACATTTGCCGGAAGCAGACCCGGCGCATTAAGTGCTGCCTGCTGGGCATCACTTTTATCCATTGGCGAAAAAGGATATCTTGATGCCACCCAAAAAATAATGGTTACTGCAGATAAAATCAAACAGGGAATTTGCGAAATTCCGGAACTCTATATTCTTGGAAAACCCTTGTGGGTGATTGCTTTTGGTTCAAAAAAACTTAATATTTACAGAGTGCTTGATGAAATGACCCAAAAAGGCTGGAGCCTCAACGGCCTTCACAAACCCTCCTGTGTTCATATCGCCATTACGCTTTTACACACCCGGGAAGGGGTTAGCCAGAGGTTTATTGACGATTTGAAACTATCTGTTGAAATCGTAAAAACAACACCAGACACAAAAAAAGGCATGGCCCCCGTTTACGGCATGGCTGCAACAATTCCTGCCAGGGGGATTGTCAGCGACATCCTGAAAAAATATCTGGATACCTATTATAAGGCATAATAAAATCCATCTCAGGAAATTATTTTACATCACCACCCTGGCTGGTTTTTTTGGCAATCCATTCATGGCACAAAGTGGGTGCATCCGTTGCCGCAGTGCGAAGGTCAGGCGGTCTTCCGACCATAGACACCCTGAATCACTATATTGGCTTATTCTGAAATGTTCATGCCCAGCGCCAATTACTGGACTGTAGCCCATGGCCTGGTGCCCGGTGAGATGGAGCAGGATGCCGAGGGCAAGCAGATTATGGAGGTACTCGGTAGAAATATGGCCTGATTGATGAAGGTGATCGAAGCCGGCAGCACAAAAGTTTCTCCACCTGCCAGGGTCGATAAAATTGCCACCAATTTTATTCGATAAGACAATAAAGGGGGGATTGACTATTGTTGATACCCCCCAAGACAATTGCACATATGTTATACAAGGCTTTTACAGCCCTGAAATTTATATTCAATTATAAGCCATGGGCGCCATGCCCGGCCATTTCCACGCATTATTTTTTATAAAAAAATTGAAAATCAATAAAATCAATGACTTACAACTTCAAAAATGGGAAAAATCCGCATTCTGTAACAGCCTGTCGAATACTGGTGTCGCCAGGATCTCCTAAACTTTTTCCGGCCGCTGTGAACGAATAATGTCCTAACTTTTTTTTGCCATGAACATTTGGTTTAAAATCAACACGAATTCCCGTTTTCCCTTTCTGGTCATCGGAAAGAAAAACATTTTCAAGTTCATTGAGGTCAATATCCTCTACAGAGGCCTGGAAGAAATCTTTCAAAGCAAAGTAAAGGGAACTTTTCCCACTGCCATTCTCACCGTAAATAAACAGATTTTTCCCTTTGACCGAAATTTCATGAGTCCCGATAAAGGCCTTATAATTCACAATTTCAATTCGGTCTATTTTCATTCAATAATTTCCCAGTGCCCTTGCTGTCGAGAACCGCGCCGTTTGAGTCTTCCTGTTTTTTTTAATGTTGCCATCTGTTTTTCAATTGCTCTGGTGGAAAGATGTAAGATTTCCGATAAGTTTTTGATGGTCAGCTGGGGATTTTGGCGTAATTTTTCAAGAATCAGAAGATCGGTCTTTTCCGAACTTTTTTCCGAACTTTTTTCCGAACTTAACTTCTGTTGTTCTTTTTTTCGATGAATTGTTGAAACAAATAAACAGGCCTCCCGGTTATCTTCAAAATCAATATCCTGCCACTGACCCAGGGCTCTTTTGATGCCCGAACCAAGGCCGTGATAGGGCAAAAGGCCTTTGGCAGTGTATGAAACAAGGATGGGATTGCGGATATTGGATATGCCGGTCCTGATTTTTTCAACTGTTAAATTGTTCGGCAAATGACCGGGGCTGACGATTTCAATCCGGTCATCAAATATAAAAAGGCGGATCGGAGCACTGACCAGGTAATCCCTGTGCACTAGTGCATTGACCAGCAGCTCTTCAAAAACCGCTTCCGGGATTTCCGGTCTGCCCGGCATATTGATGCCGCGTCCGGCCTGAATCTTGTGAAGATTGCGCATAATAAAGGCCAGGGCATTTTCAAATACCCTTGGCAGTGGGCCCGAAAAATCTTCAGTATCCAGATAGTCCGACGGGTGAATCATATTGCCCGGGTACTGGATCGCTTTTATTACGAACTGGGGTGCGATCCATTCCGGCTGTTCGGAAAAAAGCAGTACCCCGGCCAGATTCAACATCCCATCATCTGAAGCAAGGTTCATGTTCTTTAATAGCCTGAGAAGTGCTTCCGGGGATTCAGGGAATTCGAGTTTATACACATCCCGCAAAAAATCCCGGAATCTGAGTTTATCAAGTTTATCTATTCCAGCTTTTGTAGGCAGTCCGTCTGCGTGGAACTGCCCGGACATCTGGAAAAGACGTCTGAGTTCTTCTTTGGAATTAACGCGGCGTTTGTCTGATCCGCATTTAAGCCAGATCACCCCGTTTTTATCAAAATAGGGTTTATCAATTCCTTTTGGTATGAACACAACAATGACGATTTTGTCGTTTGAAAGAAGAATATTCTCTGTTTTTACCTGCAAAGGGCTTCTCACATGCTGGCTTGCGGCATTACTGATCAACTGGTTGATCCTTGTTACATCACTGCCGGACAATCCGGGAATGGAACCGTCATCATGAACCCCGATCAGGATGGTACCGCCCTCTGAATTGGCAAATGCAGCCATTTCAGATGCCAGGGAATCCACATTCCGGATATCCGCCTTAAGCTGGCAGGAACTGTCCTCACCTTTTTTAATAATGGTTTTCAGCTCTTCTACATTCATCTTTTTAATTCTTTCTGGATGATCCGGACAATGGACACGCTGTCAAGGGTTTCAAGATGGTTTCTAACGGGATGGGCCGGGTTGTAAAGTCGGTCAAATTCTTTTTGGATAACTGCCAGTTTTTTTTCCTCCGTCATCTGATCTGAAACAGGGACCAATTTGCCCACATGTGAAAAGATTTCTTTTCCAGCTGTTTTTAATTCATCCGGAAAATAAAGCTCGTATGCCAGGCCGTCAATGAGTTGTTCAAAATAAGAATAAAACAACCCATTTTCCGTATTCGATAAATACAGCAGATAACTTGAGAGTGCTGATAAAGAAGACGAAATTTTACTAATATTTTTGTGGATGGGAATTTTTTCAACATATTGTTTGATATAACGCCTTGTTTTCCCTCTCACATCAGAAGATATCAGTGCAAAATAAAAATCCATAATGCTTGAGTTAAGCATAGCCAAAAGACTTAAAAGATTATCCCCAGTTAAAATATATGATGTGTTTAAAACAAACATTTCTGTTGAAGAGTATGTAAAATTGGGCCTTGGTGACATTTCAAGCCAAATGATTTTCTCTTTATAAAAATCAGGAATATATGCGCAGCTTCGGAGATTATAAGGGGTCTTTCCCTGATCATCTCTATTAAAAAGACCCTTTGCTTTTATTGCGCTTTTTCCTAAACCACCGGCAATCCGTTTTTGTTCTATAGCTTCCAAATGCTGCTTCACAGATGGGTAATCGTCAAGGTTTACAGCAGGTGCGCCATTGTAGCCATTATGGGAATTAATTAGCCATAAATCTGCAAAGGATGCATGATAGCGTTTGATATCTCTCCCCCGAAGAATGGGTTTTAGAATTTCTTCATTTTTGGGATCTTCTGAAATAAGTCTGTCTTTTGTCCGGCCATCGAGGATGAAGGCTTCATTAAAGCCAGTTTTCATACCGTAATTTATTGAAGATGCTAAATCTTTTAGCGGCATCCCGGAAGTTTCAATACGGATTTTGATATCCGCCATTTCTTTTGATGCAATCACAAATGAATCTTTGGTTGTCAGGATGCAACCAGGAGAATTTTCAGACAACAATTTATTAAGCGAACTATGCACTTTAAATACTTTTGTTAAATCCCATGCCGGTGGATGGATATGGGATTTCTGTTTGCAAAAGAGTAGGATATTTGTATAGGTCACGGCTTCAGTAAAAATTGGAGAATCCCCGAAATCAATCAAAATAGATATGTCGGTTTTTTTGTTGAAAAACTGCCGTAGTCTTTCACCATAATTTGCCTTCATCCACTTATTAGAAGTAATAAAACACAATCCCCCGCCTTTTTTCAGCAGGCGGTAGCCTTTTTCATAAAACAGGCAATAGATATCTCCGGTTTTGGCAAAGGTCTCATAATTCTGCTTTTCCAGGTCTTTTTGAATCTGCTGGCCGCTGAAATTCTGGATCTGGACATAGGGCGGATTACCGATCACAATATCAAACCCGTCATTTTGCGCCCAGACTTCTGAAAAAAACAATTTAAAGTCAAAATCAATTTTATATCCTGAAGCGGACTTTGAATAAAACCCTGAATGAGATTTAGAAGATTTCAAATGGCCGTAGAGTTTTTTATTGATTTCGTCTTTCAACCGGATCTTTTCATTCGGATCTTTGCATTGGTAAAAATCTTCTTTTAAGGCTTCAATGGTTGACAGCCATGCCGGTCGGTATCGCTCATCCAGTCCGATCAAAGAATTTCCTTGGATGATTTTATAATCCAGATTGGGAAGCGCCTTGATGGAGGTATAATCTTCTTCATCCACCACCAGGGACAGCCACAACCGAAGCCGGGCGATATCAATGGCGCTGGCATCATAATCAACACCATAAAGACTTTCATGGATGGCATGCCGTTTATAATCATAGGCGGTCAGGCCGTTTTTTGTGTAGGGTTCCAGCACCAGACGGGTATTGACAATTTCATGCAGCATGCCCACTGGAAATGCGCCGGAACCAATAGCAGGATCGCAGATCTTAATCCCGGCCAGACTATCGTCGATTTTTTTGGCATGGTTTCGAACGCTTGGGGGCAGTTTGAATTGATGAGCTGTTGTTTCTTTCCCCTTTTCAATGACATGACTATCATTTTCAAGGTAAAGGGGGCCTTTTCGAATCAAGGCTTCAATCTCTTTTTTCGAAACATGGATCGTATTTTATGAGGATGTCGGAAAAAGGGTCTGCTGGACGGAAGTTGCAAATAGAGAATCTTTGGGTTCCTCAAACACATCTGAAGCAGATGCTGTTTCCTGGTATGTATTTAATGCATTGTCCAGAAAATGGATCAGGCTTTCCTGGCACATATAATGGACGATTTCCCTGGGGGTATAAAATGCGCCTTTGCTTTTTCTTTCCGTTACATCCAGCATGTTTTCAAAAACTTTTCCCAGCATTTCAGGATCAACCGCCACTTCTTTTTCAAGGGGTTCGTCTTCTTTGATCGTAAAATTATAGCGGTCAAACACATCCAGGATTCCGGTCCCTTGATCCCCGGATTTATTTTTTTCCTGGTTAGTAAAGATATCATTTGGAATATGGACTGCCTCTTTTTCCCAGTCATAATCAGGCTCGAACAGACCGCCGTTCAGGAACGGGATCTTGCAGTCAAGGCGGGGATAGTAACCTTGATCCTTCTGCTCATTCCGTTCTTTAGCCAATGCTTCATAAAAAAGAAAACGGAGACAATCTGTATAAAAACTGCTGTTGTTTTCAACTGTTGCGTTCAATTGATGACGTAAAAACCGCTTATCGCCATTGCCCCATTTTTTTGATTTGGGTACCCCTAACCAGCCTTAGTTTTGCAGGAAATATAAAAAAACAATCTGACCCAGCAGTTTTTTTGAAAACCGATGGACATTCTGGGGAAATTTATCAATATCTTTTTTAAACAGCGGCTGGGTTTTAAGGTGATCTGCCAGCAATATAAACAGGTCTTTATACTGGTTGAAAAACTCTCTGGTTACTCTTTCAATACTGAAAGCCTTCTCAATGTCTTCAATCCTGGGTCTTGCATAATCCATCACCAGGATATCCAGCAACTGGGCCTGGGCAGTGTGGCTGTTTTCATGCTCCCCAACAAGAAACGAATACCGCTTGGCAGGTGTCAGCTCTTTTTGGGTTTTGATCTTTCCCTTTTCATCCTGATATGCCACTGGCTCAATTTTAACAAACGAAAACCTCCAGTCCGATCCCTTGTCTTCTTTTGCATAAAAAGCAATGAGTGAATATTCTTTCCCAAATACAGACAACCGGTTGACAGCAAAATTTCTCAGGGCTGTCCTTGCCCGGTCAAGTTTGGCAAGGCTTTTGACCTCAACCACCAGCAAATCCATTTCAAGGCTGTTCGGATCAATATATTTGCCCAATCGCCAATATTGGGTGATGTGCTGTTTAAATGCATGGGGGATCACATTTCCACTGTAATGGCGGCCCCTGGGTTCAAATTCATTGAGCAGGTTGCGAAGGAAATTTTCATATGACACCCTTTCAAATGGATGTTGGAAAATCGATTCAATATGTTCTTTAGCCTGTGCTTTTTCCATATTCAGATTTCTTTTTAACACAATTAATTGTTAATCTTCTATGAAACCCCTTTTTTTACCTGATAAGCAGATAGAATAATTTCTCTTTTATATTGATGCTGTTTGTAGCCTGTCGATTCAGGGCTGTCAATGATCCGGATATGTTTTCGAAGGATTTCCAGTATTTTTAAAGGGTCAAGCGTTTTTTCAAGCGCCCGCTTGATATTCATGGCTGTTTTTTTAGCAAGCGTTCCCTGTTTGATCATCCGCTTTACACCATCCAAAAAATCCTCATCTGAATCGGTAAATTTTTTGCATTGCTTAAAACTTCTTTCTTTTAATCTACTTTCAATATAATTAATATTGCTTCTGCCGCCCATACTTTTTAAATCAGGTTCTGTACTTTGCAGCGTATCCTGTTCACAACACAGCTTATTGGTTTCCAGAAGCTGGTAGTAATCTTTGGGTATGGGTTGTCTTTGTGTTTTGGGGTAGCATTCAACTAGGCCAGCGGCATCAAAAAAAGTAATTTCTCTGGATCTGTGCCCTGTGTTTAAATAGAATTTTTTCAATTTTCCGAGCCTGAAAAAAGTAACCAGTCGATTTGCTGAAATACCATCTCCCATGGCACCGGATCGGGCTTTTTTGGGGAGTTTTTTAATTTGTTCAAACAGAGCTGGATCTTCATCCCTGAGTGTCCGCATCATCTCAAGATATTTAAGTTCGGAATCAACAGGTTCCATTTCGCCTGTATATGTATTTTTTTTGTTTAACGTATCAAAAAGTTCCTGGCTACCGATCTCTTCGCCCTCTGACAGATACTTTGCATCTTCGCCCAGGATATGATGAAACATCTGTATTTTGTTCATAATATTGGTTTCAAGTCCCAGATGGGCATCAGACTGTGTGGTCGGAAAAAAATTATAAATATAGATTTTTGAGTATCTTGAACCCAGGCGATTCACCCGTCCGGATCGTTGAAGAACCCGTGTGGGATTCCAGGGAAGATCGTAATTGATCAGGATATTGCTGCGATGAAGGTTAATCCCCTCTGAAAGAACGTCTGTGGTAATCAGGATATTGATATCATTTCGCTTGTTCTTTTGATTGGGGTCAAAGTTTGCCTTGATGATATTTTTAGCAATTGATGGAGAAAGAGTGGCATTTTTATTCTGAAAACACCCGCCCTGGCTGCTGAAAGAAAAGACCCCATCCGGGAACTCGCGGCTCAGGCAATCATAAAGATAATCGCCTGTCTCTTTTGATTCCGTGAAAATGATTGGTTTTTTTCTTTTCAACGCTTTGTCATTCTTTAATGCATGAATTAGGCTTTGGATTTTTGGATCATGCACAACCTTGGTCCATAAATGTGACAGCCCGTTTAAAATTTTCAGATCATGTTGCAGGTCTTTATGGAATAATGGGTTAAAATCATCAGCCATGTATTTCTGAACTTTTTCCTGCTCAATAAATTTTTCCAATTTTTCCAGATCGTCATTATCCAGCAGATCGTAAACATCTATTTTTTTACTGATATAAACAGTCCCCTGATCCAGCATTTTGATGAAGTTTTTGTATGACTGGACAAATCGGTGCAATGTCTTTTTGAAGGCATGAAAACTACTTTCAAGTCGTTTGATTAAAATACCTTTCATAAAGCCGCCAACATTCCTCTGCTGCTGCTTTTCAAATTCACTTAAACGTTTTTTGCCTGTGTAATACAGCAAAGGGGTATATCTTGAGTAACGGAATGAACTCAAAAGGTTGATGGTTTCGTTGAAAATGGACTCCAGCTGACCTTCAAATTGATATACTATTTTTACAGGGTCCTGCATTTCAGGGAATTTAAGATCCTGATTTTCAATATCTTCTTTAAAAAAGGTTGTCACATCACTTCTAGTTCGCCTGACCATGACATGTTTTAAAATCTTTTCCCTTATTTCTTCTGAGACCTCCAAGACAATCTGATGATATTCAGGATCTTTTTTATCAATATTTTTAAACCGTTTCCGCAGGGTGTTAAAGTATTTTTCAAGGTTTGGAATTCCGGGTATCATGCTCCTTTTGGGGGCTTGAAAAAGTTTAAGCTGAGAAAAAATATCATCAATGGTATTGTTCATGGGGGTTGCAGTAATCAGAATAACTTTCTTACCACGGCAGATATCCAGCAAGTCTGCATATGACTGGGTTGTTTCATTTCTGAAACGGTGTGCTTCGTCAACAACAATATAATTGAATCGATCAAGCCCAAAATGGATAATCTGATCTAATTTCCCAAGAGATTCTACTTTCGCCGGCACTCTGAAATCATGAAGACTTTCTTCCCAGTAGCTTTTGATCATTGGCGGGCAAATGACTAGAATACGGCCTTTTATTTGCTGGAGCAGCTGGGCCGCAATAAATGTTTTTCCCAATCCAACCACATCCGAAAGGAAGACCCCATTGTACTCTTCCAGTTTTTTTAGTACCTGGATAACAGCTTGCTGCTGGTATTGCAGAGACATAAATCCTTCAGGCAAGAAGGTATCAATTTCATCACTCAAATTAATATCCTCTTGAAGGTATTCATAAATAAGTTTTAAATACAGCTCATATGGTGTGATCTGATCATTCAACCATGTTTTATTCCTTACTGCATCTACAAATTCTTCCGAAATATCAACAGATTCTTTCCAAAGCGTTTCAAACTGGTCCAAAGCAAATTCAACATCCCTTCTTTGCCGTAATTCAACATTGAATTCACGATTGGCCACAAGACCGGAATAAGAAAAATTGCTTGAACCGGTAATCACAAAACCATAATCTCTGTCATCTGGAGCGAATCGGCCTATATATACTTTCGCGTGGATGTTTTTGGAAGGATATGCGCGGATTTCCAATTTTTTACCATTACCGCCATTTTGCAGATCCTGATTTTGTTCAGCACAATCAACCAGAAGAAATTCTATAAATTTTTTAAGTCCTAATTCGAGTTTTTCATCCTGGCCTGTTGAGTTTTCAACCTCATTGATTAAATCATTTTGAAACTGTCGTTTTACTTTGTAGTGGGAATCAAAATCCAAAACTGATTTGTTCTGATAGGTTTGAATGGTTTGGTAAGCATTTGCATCTATGCCAAGGCCAACCAAAATTCTCGTTTTATCGACGGATTCAATGGATTCATATAGCTGGTAGAAACCACTTGATCGAAAATAGCCGACTAGAATATCAAACAAAACTGTATCGTTTAAAGTTGATTTAAAACGATCAAGCAAAGTTTGTCCACTTTCATTAGTGAAAAATGTGAGATCAGAAGAATTCAATTAGCATCCTTTTTTATCATTAAAATGTCTTTCAGAAACTAAGAATGAATATACTTAATTAACAATATTTTCAAGGAAGTTGATGTCCCCAATAATTTTTTGGAGATATCTCATTTTTTACACTAACATTTAACAATTTAATTATACAGATCTGTTTGTCTCGTAATTTTGAATGATCTCTGACAAAATAAAATAAAAATTCTGTTCTGGAATTTCATAGCAACATCTCAAAAGCCTGTAAAGGCATTTCAATTATTCAACCATTCAAATAATATCCTTAAGCTCCCTTTATTAAACGCACCTGATAGTCGGAAAGATTTCTGTGTGAAATCTTTATCATGGACGCAAAAATAAAAATTAATTTTATCAAGGTGAAATTAATTTTCAAAGGCCGGTCGACTGGCTATAAAGCTCCGTATTCATCCTTTTAAAAAGAAGGAATAACATAATAGCACCTCATATTTTTTATTACCTTGCAGGATAAAGCAGATCGCTTTATTTTAATGGGGTTTTTCCGCTTCCCGTGGGTGCTGTGATAAGAACATTTTTTTTATTGGCCATTAAAGGCCAGGCAAGCTCCTGGATATCAGTGGGATTGGAAAAAGAATCAAGAAACCATTTCTTGATCAGGGGATGGAATAAACCTGTAATTGATGTCATGGTTTCCATATTATATTATATCTGAAGCTCCTATCTGCTCATT
The DNA here is from genome assembly GCA_027858355.1 of Desulfobacula sp. The sequence goes on along the minus strand of JAQICW010000485.1, from coordinate 1,143 downwards.
CCTGACATATTAGCATATTGAAGATAATTTCAATATCCTGGATAAGGATAAAGACGGCCAGTTAAATGAAGCTGAATGGCAGGCTTTCAAGGATATGCACGAAGGCATGGGATAGTCATATCATGACAAATCCTGAGAGAATGCTAACGAATCAGACAGCAAAATAAAGGCTCAGCAGTTTGAAAAACATCCTTGCTGGATTCCGGGCCAAGGGCAGTGGCTCCCCGGTCCGGAATCCAGCAAGGATAGACCAGTAAAACAGTTTAGGACCACAAATTTTATAACTTGAACAAAATTGCTTGTCTTTTGCTCAATTTATTTCATTTGAGGTACTTAATCGCCGCAATTGCAGCCACTTTCTGAATCAGAACAGCAGCCATCAGAATGGGATTCGCATCCGCAGTTAGCATCAGACCCGCCTTTAGCATCAGATCCGCCGTTAGCATCAGGCCCGCACCCGCAAGTATGGGCCAGGGGAGCCACGCCGGTTTCTTTGATGGTAATGTCAAAGGTCAGGGTTTCTCCTGCAAGAAAATGGTTTATATCCATTTTAACCGAATCCTCACCAATCTCTGCAACCAGTGCCGGAACCGGACGTCCTTCAGGGTCCTGGAGTTCAAGCAGCAATCCCTCAGACAGGGGGATCTCTTCTGGGAAATGCGTGCGGGGCACATTCACAAATGCATCCTCATTTCGCAGGCCATACCCCTGTTCAGGAGGGATAATAACGGATTTTGACTCCCCTTTTTTCATCCCCATAACAGCTGTATCAAATCCCTGAATCAGCATTCCAGATCCAACTGTAAATGTAAGGGGTGCTTTGCCCTGGGAAGTATCAAATACTTCCCCGTCTTCGTGTTTTCCAGTATAATCAACAGAAATGGTATCCCCTGATTTTATTGCTTCTGTCATAATCTCATTCCTTCCAGGATCTGGCATGATCCATAGCATTGATCCATAGCTTTAGCCCCTATCCCTGATTTCCCAAACCCTTTCAGGCTTGCTTGCCTGTAAGGTATTGGCAGTTAAAAAAAATATCCATTACCTGGATATACAAAATGAATAAGGCAATAAAATAAGATGAAAATGAAGATTGTCCAGTTTATTGTTTGTTTTGGTTTATTGTTTATTTTGGAGGTTAGT
>JAQICW010000483.1 GCA_027858355.1 Desulfobacula sp. | reverse complement strand
TTACAGAATGATTATTTTTCATAAAATATTCACGCGTCTTGGCAATATATTTAAACTGCTGATCCCTATCCTTCGGGTCAAGCTTTGAGTTCATTTCATTTTTCTTATGATTTACTTTGAGCGAAAAATCCAATTTGTTAAGAAGCTTTCCTACCGTGTTTGCACAAACTAAAATACCCTGACGTTTTAGTTCACATGCTATTTTCTCTGTTGTTTTCCGAGTCCATTTTAATCCTGTAATAGGGTCACCTGCGGTATCATGTTCCATTATATTTTCAAGACGGGCTATGATTTCGGGCTTTTTTTTTCTGTAGGAATTCTACCACCACCTTTTTTACGGATTCTGCCTTGGATGAAATCCTTGTTTAGAAGGTCTGAACGCCCTTTTGCAACCGTATGCGGATCAATACTAAAAAGGGCTGCAATTTGTTTGTCTCCACCATAACCAATTTTCAGAGATTCCAGTCCAGTATATATACGGCGTTGTTTTTCATCAAGCATCGTGTAAAATAATAAAATAGCAGCTCTTAATTCGTGAGCTAAAAGATCACTCTGCAAACCATCCGGTTGTAAAATAGATTTAGCTTCTCGATCTTTGCGGAATAGAATTTGTCTTTTTTTGATTTTAGGATCAACTGAAAAATAAATATATTTGCCTGAAATTTTCAATCGCTCAACCTTTTTATTTCTGTAAAGGTTTAAAACAGATTCTTTTACTTCAACATGTAATAATTTTTCCAGTTCACGTGCAGACAAACCTGCTTCAGAATTATTGATAAAAATTTTAGAGGTTTCCAACAAGGTACCATATTTGGAGAATAGTGCAGGTTCAAATTGCCATAACCCATCAATATCAAAATTCGCTATTTCATCCAGCGTATAATATTTTCCTCTATGAGAATAACTAGTATAGTAAGACAGCTCTTTCAATTTTCGGATTACAGTCATTTTTACACTGGTTCCCAAAATTGTTTTTAGTTCAGACATAGTAGCAATCTTATATTTTTTAAGGAATTCTTTTATATTATCGCTGTTATATGTTTGCTTTCTCATAATGTTATAATTCCTCTTATTTTCTACAAAATAAGCGGAATTATAACATTTGTCAACAAGTATCCTTTACAATCCTTCTGCTATAGTTGCCTGTTTTTATAATATTTTCTTGTGTATGACCTGTATAAACCCAATAAAGCTATATATTTTTTTGTTTCAAATCATATTAAAACTGTGAAATTATTTTTGAGTGACCACTTAGTTCATATGCCCCCCTATAATTCTATTGAATTACTCGCGACTATATATGGTATAATCGATCAGGAGTCAAATCCCCCAATCTACCGAGCGCTTCGTTCTCCAGTCCGGGCTTTTTAGGATTTGCCATGATACAAGATACTGTATGGATAGATTTTTCAGTTTCAGATTCAAAATTCCATTATATAGGATAGGCCAAAATCAAATTAATCAAAATGCTATTACGGTTAATTGGAGACTAACTGTAACAAGGAAATAAAAAAATTATGTGCTATATATTGTGGTAGGTTGTTTTTGTAAAAAAATTAGATTACAGGGAATAGTCCGGGGTGGTTTTTGGTTTCTGAACCGCCCGGTTTATAGTACCAGTAGTCCGGTTTCTTTTAAAGCCTTCCTTTTTGACTTGCCGGATGTCACAAAACAAAATCAAGATTAAGCCCACTTCTTTAGATTTTCAAAAACTCCTTCAAAATTAGTTAAACCTTTTGTTTAATTTCCTGGGAGAGGATCACTTTATCCTTGTATACGGATTTCATATTCACTATATCTTTGCGGGTACGATCGAATTTAAGAATAGAGGTTACAAGATGTCATTAGAAACTGTTATTGAATATTTTTCAGAATACAATATGGACCACCGTGTTATGGTTTTAGAAAATTCCACGGCGACCGTAGCAGAAGCTGCCCAAGCCCATGGAGTAGACCCTGATCAGATAGGAAAGACACTTTCGTTTAAAATTGACGAGGAACCGATCTTAATTGTCGTTGCTGGCAAAGCAAAGATTGATAATAAAAAATATAAAAGGTATTTTTCTAAAAAAGCCAAGATGCTCAATAAAGATGAGGCCTTGGAATATACTGGACATGCAATAGGTGGAGTTTGTCCTTTCGGATTAAAGAAACCAATTGACGTTTACCTGGATGTATCACTGAAAAAACACTCGGAAGTTATTCCAGCTGCCGGAGACCGGTATTCTTCAATACGGATGACTGTAGAAGAACTTGAAAAATATTCAAGCTGTAAAGAATGGGTAGACGTCTGCAAATATGATTAGACTTCTACCAACTCTCCGATAAAGAGGTGTTAAAGATGGCTATGCTTGGTGCTATGAGGATCTGGATCCTTAAACAAAAACTGAAAAACAAAGTCACCTGAAATGTTTCAAGACATATAGGTTATCGAATAAGCAGGAGATTTAAAATGAAGATAGTTTATGTCAATAAAAAACATCAGTGTCGAATGGTAACTCTTGATGAAGTCGAAAATCGTTTCTGGGTAAAGCCAACCCTCAGAGAACGACTCATTGAGAAAAGAATGGTTGGTTTTGATTTAGATCAGCTTGAATCGATAAAAGAAATGCCGACGATTGTCGAAAAAGTTTCTTCCGCCCAACCCATGGTTTATCTAGTAATGATTTTTAAAGATAAAAGAGAAGTTGCGGTCGGAGTTGATGAAAAGGGTCTATACGCCCTTACCGCCGCATTAAAAATAGCTGGGCAAAGAGGCAACGATGTTTCAAATTCTTTGGTTTACACATCTCTCTAAAGGAGGTGATTATTGTTAATCAGCGTCCAACTTTGACCCCATTCAGCATGATATTGACCCCGGTAAGAGTTTTCCCGAGTTGCTGGAAGCTTTATTGTAAAACTCTGTATCTATAGGTGTATTGGCTTTCAAAGATAATGTTTACTTTTTGTAGAAGGGGTCATGCAGGGTTGGATGGCCGATTTCAGACCGCATGAATTCTTTTCAAAACTGTTCCGGCAATAGGTTTCCCTGACCCTGAAGGTTGCTGCCAAGGCTAGGATCGAGAAGATGATCAGGGCGATGAAACTGTTCTGGTAGTCGTTGGCGCTGTAAATCCGGACGCCGTTTGCCATGGTACCGTCCCAGGTCAGGTCAGCAATATAGCCGAACAGAGGTTGGGTCAGGGCGGTGCCGATGAAGCAACCGGTGTTAACCACGCTGACACCCATACCGGAAAGCTGTGGATGGACAATTTCCTTTGCTGCGGCAAAAGTGATGACAAAGCCCGATGCTGAAAATCCCATAAAGGCAAAGATGACGAAGCCGGTTATCCCCGGCGTCCATGGCAGATACATGAGCATGAGCCAGGACAGGACATAAGCTGTAGCAGCCAGTATAAGAAAGGGTTTTCGCCTGCCGGTTTTATCAGATATCCATCCCCAGAACAGCGCGCCCAGGGCAAAACTCAGCAACTGGATGGTCATGTGATTGGCTGCAAAGGACCGGCTCAAGCCATGGACGTCCCGCAGATAGGGCATACCCCAGAGTCCCATAAAGGCATAGCTGCTACCGATCATGCCCAGTTGCACCCAGAATCCGGGCCAGACCCCTAGGGTCATGACCACATCCTTAAGATTGGTCAGCCAATGCTTATTTTGAGTTTGGAATTGACCTGTATAGGTATTGGGCGGATCAAAGCCCATATCCTGGGGTTTGTTTCTGACCAGTAAAAATCCGACCAAGGCCAGACAGAGTGAAATGGCCCCTATCACTAAGAAAACCGTACGCCAGTGAAAAATAGTCAGGACTTGAGCCAGGGGGCCGGCAGCCATGACAGCCCCAAGATTTCCGAAAAGAAGGGTCAGGCCGCTCATGATGCCAAAAACCTTTTCGTGGAACCAGACCGAGTTGTTTTTCATGATGGAAATAAAGACCACAGAGACTCCGAGCCCCACCAAGAACCGGCCAGCACAGGCCATTTCAAATCCGGTCGCCATGCCGAAAAGAATCGAGCCCAGACCGGCCACCAGGTTGCCGGAGATAATGGATGTTCGGGTTCCCAGGGTATCGGCAATAACACCTGAGGGGATCTGCATCAGAGCATAGACGGCAAAATAAATGGCGGACAAGGCCCCCAGACGGGTACCGCTGATGTTAAAGTCTGCCATGAGAAATTCAGAGACCACCCCCGGGGCCATGCGGTGAAAATAGACCAAAATATAGGTGAGGATGAGAATGGCGAATATGGACCATCTGGCCAGCTCAAACCGGAAGTCTGACGTTTCAGAGAGAGTGGCTGCTGTCTGTTTCATGTGAGGGTTCCTTTATGTCTCCCGGAATGTTAAAGCGCTGACACTACTTGTTTATTGAAATCCTGTCAACCAAGATCTTCCGTGATCCTCCCCCGGTATTGCAGGCACTCAGCTATGAACAAGATCTCACAGATCGGGGGGACCTGGCAGGGTTCATACATCTGAAACAATTTTATGGATAACAGCCACGCAGGTATGGAGATCAATATTCCCGGGACGGGGACCAAGACAGTGAGATTCTATATTCTAAATACAGCACTCTCAGGGACTGTCTGAATGATATGTCTTATCTATATCTCAATACAAAGATTGACAATGTTTGTATTACTGCTATTATAATTCATAGTTGTTTTGGGTTGATTTATCTACAAACTCAAAGATTTATCATATCAATGAATTATTATTTTTAAAAGGAGGTGCAAGATGCATATTTCCCTTACCCCCGAGCTTGAGGTCAAGGTTAAGGAAAGAGTAGCATCAGGTTATTACAACAATGCCAGCGAGGTAATAAGAGATGCATTGAGGTTCTGGGAAAGCAATGAGGAGTTTGTTCAACAAATAAAACTTGAAATATTAAAAAAACGCTTGGCAATTGGTGCAGAACAAGCGGAACAGGGCAAATTTATTAAGGAGTCAGTAACCGATATTATTAAAGAGGCAAAGAATGCCTAAATATCGCCTAACTCCAGCTGCAAAATCTGATTTAATAGAAATCTGGAACTATTCAGTTGACACTTGGGGAGAAAAGCGGGCAGAAAAATATCTTCAAGATATAGAGGATAAACTTAATCAACTTGCTGAGACCCCGGAAATAGGACAACAAAGATCTGAAATCAGACCCGGATATTATTCATTTTTAGTAGGGAAACACATCGTTTTCTATCTTCAGTCTGACAAGCATATTGATATCATAGGTATTTTACATGGAAGGATGGATATTGATAAAAATTTAGTATGAAATTTAAATTGGAGGTCTGTGCAGGCATCCAAACGCAATGATCTATATTTATTAGAATCGTCTTTTTCAGAATAGGATAAATTCTCCATAATTCAGGTTGTGGGTCCAAAATTACTTCTCATGGAAGTCTTGCATCAATTGAAATCATTTTCTGTCGAGTTTCCACAGGAGTCAATTTTTTCTTTTGCTTAGTCATAGCCCTTTTTTCAAACCCTTTTGTTTCAAGATTGATAATGATCAATCAGGGTTCTAGGTCCATCAGACATTTGATCCAGGTGTGCATCTGTTAAAAGATCATACTTCCTGAGAAATTGAATTTTTAACCATATATTTGATCTGCGCCAATCGTTAAAGCAGTCGGCAATGATCTTGTCTGACTTTTTGATATGATCATACAGCTTTAAATATTTTTCTTGTTCAGATGCAGATTGATCATTAAGAATATCTTTTGATTGTTCATTAATCCTGCCGAAAAGGGTGGAAAGCATATCCATTTATCTTTTTCTTAGATATTTCCAGTCCTATTGTCCCAGCAGGCCGTTGGATTTTAAATTAATCAATAATTACAATAACTTATCACTTAACAACATTGTTGATTTATAAGAATATTGAGCAGTATTCTCAATATTCATTCAAAAAAGGACGTCAAATCAGGCACTTGACCTAATGATCAAATTACATTATTATGTAA
>JAQICW010000420.1 GCA_027858355.1 Desulfobacula sp. | reverse complement strand
GTCCACAATGGCATGGGAAAAAATGGATCAGGAAAAAAAAGTGGGTGTTCAAGAACAACAACGCAAAAATCCCGAATACATGCTGCAAAACCCCAAGTGGCAGGACACAGAAAAATCACCAGGATGGAAGATATGGAAATACCTTTTTTAATTATTTGCCTGGTTCAGGTTCAGTGATCTCATTGACTTCCATCAAAGAGGCAATTTTCCGGATTAAATTTTGCTGAACATGAAACCGCTCTTTATAATATCTGTCCATTTTTATATTTTCTGCTCCTTATATTAATTGCAGCCCCATGCATAGCAAATAAAAAAGGCCTGGCAATGGACAATCCATCACCAGGCCAAAAAATTCAGGTGGTATTAAATTTTGCTACTTCTAATTAATTCAAATTAGAAGTTAATCATCCATTTGGCACCAACATAAGTATTTTTATCAACGGCGACACCACCATCATGATCAATCACACCAACTTCAGGAATTACGTATACTCCAGGTGCAATAGTTATGGTTGCCTGTGCATAATAAGATGCTGACTCATTGTCTAAAGCTACATCGTCCAGATCTTCTGTAATGGCAGCATAACCAAATTCAACACTGAACATATCATTAATTTTAGCACCAGCTACAGCAAGGTAACCAAAAACATCAGCGTCAAGGGTATCAGTTACTCCAGCGGAAGCATAACCACCAGATGCCCATCCGCCACCATTATCAACCGAAATCATGGTTCCAGGGTTCTGACCGGTATAAATATTACCGCCGAAATAAGCCATGCCAAAATTTACTTTAGCACCCACTGCAAGAACATAGGAATCGACGTCATAAGTGACGACACCAACGGTTTCTTCAAAAGTCTGATAACCACCGGCAAGGCCAAAGGAGACAGCACCGATTTTTTTACTAAAGGATGCTTCGATGGCAGGAATGGCAACTTCTGTAGTACCGCCGAGCATGGATGTAGTATTAACAGGGACTACTGCAATCTTAAAAGGACCATATTTCAATCTTAACATTTGCTCACGACCACTGTATACACCACCCTGAGCCAGCAGATCATTATCAGAACCATATACCTGATTGGAGTAGAATAGGTTCAGAGGAGAGTAAGTCTGACCAACGAGGAAAGATCCTCCTCCAAAATTCCATTCGCCATAAAGTTTACGAACATTGACACCAGCTCCATATTCAAAACCACCGGTCAGTTCATCACTTACTTTAACCTTTGCACCAATACGGGCGTTGCCCTGAAGACCTTGTGCAAAATTGTCTTTATCTGCTACGCCTACAGTGTTGTAATCAATGGAATTCCAGAAAGTGCTTACACGGGCAGAACCATAGAAGTTCCACTCGGCAGCACTTGCATAACCTGCAACCATAACCATTGCAGCAATAAGAACAATTAATTTTTTCATCTTTTTCTCCTTTAATATTAATATTTACCGCCTGAACTGCCCGGATATCTGCGCTCCTTTTAAACGAAAATATCCACGCTCATATACTCTATTATGGAGTTTCAAATCTTTTGTCAACAACTTTTTCACAACTTTGTATATTTTTTTTTGCCTATTCCAGTTGATAGGAAATAATATTGGAGGTTTGTCCTTTTGCACCAATGAAAAATTTTGATCTGCCAACCACAGATACCACCAGTTCATTCCTTCCATCTCCATCCATATCTGCAATGGCAAAGTCACTGATCCATCCCTGGACAGACCGGGTTTTGGCCACGGGTGCAAGGGCGATACCGTTCCAGGAAAGAATTTCAAGGCTTCCCTTTGTAAACCGTTTGTAACTGCCAAAATGACCGCCCCCCAGCTCCTCATTTCTAACGGAAAAAACTTCAGGTTTGCTGTCATCATCCATATCATAAAAAAGAATCCTTGGATTAAAATAGGCCCGTTCCTGAAAAGAGGCATCCATATCATTTCTGGGGAGCAGAAAATAGTGAGCTGTACCACCAAATTTTTTATTTCCTTCCCAGTCAATTTTGCCAGTATCAGAGACCATATTCAATCGTCCATGTTCATTGATCAATACATATCCTGCATCTTTGGCTTTAACAGGGCCCTTTGCAAGAGAAAGAACAGATGCACTTCTGGGCATTCTCAGTTTTTTATCCTTGACATATCGATTGCCCGAAACCTTCATGCTATAAATTTCACCCTTAAACGGATGGACAGCAGATTTCTGGCCCAGAAGAATTTTACTTTTGTCAGGGCCATCAATAACCCTGAAATAATAGGATTCATCTTCTGCCAGAGTGGTATAAGTGGATCCATTATATTCCAGCACAAAGGATTTGAGTCCCTCTCTGTGGATATTCAGGCTGGTCACAAATATTTCCGGATACCCGTTTTGATTAATATCGGCAATATCCAGGGAAATAATCCTGTGGGTGGAGCTGAATTCAAGTTTTTGGTCGAGCAAAAGTCTGGTTCCCTCAACCTTATGGATCAAAATTGCGTAATCAGTGGCTGTCACCACCTGAACTTTGCCATCCTGGGTCAGATCGCCAACAGCCATAGCATTAATCTGGTCATCAAGCTTTGCGTGTGTCTGAAACCCCTGTTGGCCTGTCTGCTGAAGATTGATAAAACCGCCGCTGTCCCCTTCTGTCCGGCCCTCGGCATACTGGAGGTCGCCTTGCGACGGTGACCCCTTGGGGCCTGGGGCTGCATACATCTCATTGGCAATACTGCGGTTGAATATCTTTAAATTAACACTCCCTGCAAAGGTATTAACCATGGGAATAACATCCCCCATTTTATTGCTCTGCTCAAAAAAGGTTAAGGTCGGTTTTTCCCCGGTCATGTCCACCATGCCGGCATCCAGGCTGACACTCTCCCCAAAATGGGTCAGGCTTCCGAAAAGGACATAGTCAACCCCCATATTGGCACCAATTATCCTTGCATTGGATTCAGTTAGCGATCCCTTGCTTCCAAGAGATTCCCGGGCTTTTACCATGACCTTGTCAATGGTTTCACGATCAATCACATCCACTTTTCCCGGATCTGACAATCTGGAAAAAAGCATATTAAACAAGCCATCCTGCAAAAAACCAAGATCCTGGGGAGAATTTATGAAAAATGGGACCACTGCGACTTTTTTCGGCTGGGAACACAGGCCCGGGGTGATAGTGACTATAGTAAAAATTGACAAAACAACAACAAATAGCCACGCGTTTCTCATCATTTTATTGGGCTTCAAAATACAACTCCTTTATA
>JAQICW010000368.1 GCA_027858355.1 Desulfobacula sp. | reverse complement strand
CAACACTCTCATGGCTGTTTTAAAGCCTTCACCTACTTTTTCCATACCACCAATGATATTTTCTTTTGGGACTTGACAGTCCTTGAAAACCACCTCATTGGTATGGGAACCTTTAAGCCCCATCTTCAAATCTGCCGATCCTATGGAAAGACCGGGCATCCCCTGTTCCACAATAAATGCACTTACACCGCCGCGGGCTCTTTTTTGTTCATCAGTAACAGCTATTACTGTAAACACCCTGGCTGTGTCTGCGTTGGTAATAAATTGTTTTGTCCCATTAAGCACCCAGTGGTCATCTTTTAAAACTGCACTGGTACTGATGTTGGCAGCATCAGATCCGGCATCAGGTTCTGTAAGTGCAAAAGCAGCTGTCCATTCACCGGCAGCAATACGTGGCAAATACTTTCTTTTTTGTTCCTCTGTGCCATCGTACAATATCCCCATGGAACCGATTCCGTTACTGGTGCCGATACGGGAACGATGACAAGCATTTGTTCTGGTTATTTCTTCATATATGGTTATTTCCTCAATAGTACTCAGGCCCAGACCACCATACTCTTTAGGAATAGATAGCCCAAAAAGTCCCAGTTGACGCATTTGGTCAACAATTTCATCCGGAATTTTCGTATCTTGTTCGATCTTGATAGAAACAGGATCCAGTTCTTTTTCAACAAAATTACGTATCTTTAATCTGAATTTTTCAAATTCTTCAGACATTGCAGATGCCATATTATTCCTCATTTATATTATTGTCTGTTCATGTTTTCCCATATCATTGAATAACCCTGACCTCTTCCAACACACATGCTGGTTAGACCATATCTTGCCGTGGGGTTTTCCTTGAAAAGTCCCTGCATAAAAGCAATCAGCCGGGGGCCTGATGAAGCCAGTGGATGACCATAAGCAATGGCTCCACCCCAAATATTTACTCTGGGATCATCGGCTTTGAGATCAAGACGGTCCAAATCGTACAGGGCCTGAATGGCAAACGCTTCATTTAATTCTATGATATTAATATCATCCATGGTCAAGCCTGCTTTGGAAAGTGCTTTAAGGGTCGCTGGAACCGGTGCAGTGCCCATTATCCTGGGATCAACAGAAGCAACTGCAGTGGAGACCCAGCGCATATTGGGTGTAATGCCAAGTTCTTTTGATTTTTTCCCGTTCATCAGCAAAACTGCTGCCGCACCATCATTAAGACCTGAAGCATTCCCTGCAGTAACACGACCATTTTCTCTGAAAGGTGTTTTGAGTTTTCCCAGGCTTTCCATGGTTGTTTCAGGCCGGGGATGCTGATCTGTGTCGGCTGTGATCCTGGTTCCATCAGCCAACTCTACTTCCATAGGAATAATCATATCCTTCATCTTTCTGGAGGTAACAGCTAAATTGGTTTTCTGCTGGCATGCTACTGCATAGGCATCGGCCATTTCCTTATTGAACTCAGGACACATGTCATGGATATTCTCTGCTGTCATGCCCATATTGAAAGCAGATGCATCTCCCATAACCTCTTCGGATCTGGGATGAGAATCCCGCATATAACCCATGGGCAAGTGCCCCATATGCTCCACACCGCCGGCTACCAGACAATCTGCCATACCGCTTGCTATGTAAGAAACGCCGAATCCTACGGCAGTCAAGCCACCTGCACACATTCTGTCCACAGAGCACCCTGGAACTTCCCAGCCCCAGTCCGCCAGCATGGATATCATTCTTCCGATGGTGCCGCCCTGTTCTCCTATCTGATTGGTGGCTCCCCATATAACATCTTCTACAATTTCTGGTGAAGCCTGAGGATTTCTCTTCATCAGGGCTTGCAATACCGCAACTGACATATCCTCTGCTCTTGTTTTCCAGAATATTCCTTTTTCACCGGCTCTGCCAAAAGCTGTACGAACTGCATCTATCACAAAAACGTCATTATTTTTAAAAGTCATTTTTCAGTCCTTAATAATTAATAGAACAAATTGATTTGCTGTTGATAATAGCAATTATTATTTTCTTTCCAGAACTGCGGCTATGCCAAGCCCTCCTCCGCCACATATGGTTTCAAGCCCATAATGGGCATTCCGTCTTTTCATCTCATGAAGCAGGGTGACAAGCACACGGGTTCCGGTACAGGCAATAGGATGTCCCAGGGAAATTCCAGAACCGTTCACATTGATCCTGTCATAAGATTCAGGTCCCACACCCATTTCCTTGAGATCCGCAAGTACCTGTGCCGCAAAAGCTTCCTGAATTTCTATAAGATCAATCTGTTCAAGATTTATACCTGCTTTTTTTAAAGCTTTATTAACTGCAGCCGGGACTGTTTTATATGCTCTTTTGGGATCTTCTCCTGCAATACTGCAACTTTTGAGAGTTGCAAAAGGCTTAATTCCCAGTTCAGCTGCTTTTTCAGCAGATGTAACAACCACTGCTGCTGCTCCATCGTTTTCCGTGGAAGAATTGCCAGCTGTACAGACACCTCCCATAACCGGTTTTAATCGCTGAAGTTTTTCCATGCTTGTGTCTGGTCTGGGATTTTCGTCCTTATCAACTGTTATCGGCTCACCTTTTGCCCGGGGAATCATCACAGGAACCATTTCATCCTCGAATCTGCCTGCTTCAATGGCAGCACAGGCTTTTTTGTGGCTTTCTACCGCCCATTCATCACAGGCCTCTCTGGATATATTTTCTTCTTTTGCTCCGGTTTCAGCCCAGGACATCATGGAAGGGAGTAGGCCGTATCGTTCCTCGGGCTGGGACATAACCCTGGCCCTTTGTATGCGATCATAAAAAGGCAATCCCCAAATAGACATATCACCGTGTCCTCTGGGCATGCCTTTTTCCCCGCCAACACCCCATTTCATACTGCCGGGAAGATAGAACTCGGCGTTACTCATACTTTCAACTCCGCCTGCCACAACTATTTCCGCCTCTTCCGAACGGATAAGGGAAGCTGCAAAACGAACAACATCCAAGCCTGTACAGCATCGGCGATCCAGTGTAACACCAGGGATATTTTCCGGCCATCCAGCCTTTAAAAGAGCCATTCTGGCAATATTGACATATTCTCCATTCTGATAAGATTGACCCATGATAACTTCATCCACAAGTTCAGGATCAATATTGATCCTTTTAACGACTTCTCCAAGTACAAGGGATGCAAGATCATAGGCTTCTACAGATTTAAGAGCACCCATATATCTGCCCACCGGAGTTCTAACTGCACCTATAATAACAACTTCTTTCATTGTTTATATCCTTTGGTTTAAAATGCATGGTCCTGAATCACTACGACCTCTCTGCCATGACGCTGACAGATTTCAATAGTCGCCAGTGTATGGGGAAGGGTTGTGTCGACAAAATAGGTTGCCTGGAGAACTTTGCCTCTGTAAAAATCATTCTTTTTGCCCTTTTTCTCAGTATATGGACAGGCTATGATAGCCATGTCCAGAAGAACCCATGCCATGGTAATATCGGCAAAGGCTGTAAGGGCGGGATAGGTATAAGATGCCCATTGTAAAGGATCCTTTTTCTTTCTTTCTTGAAGTCCATCTGCTGCTTCCCATAAGCGTTGTGCAACTCCTTTAAGTGCCCTTACTTGATCTCCCAACTCAGGATGCTCTCTATTTTTAACACAAAAGTCTTCTATCTCTTTTTTAAAGGCCTGAAGGGGGGCCCCATTTCTGAGTGTCATTTTTCGACCCAGAAGATCCATAGACTGAACACCATTCGTGCCCTCATAAAGCGACATAATCTTGACATCTCTTAAATACTGTTCTATGGGAAAATCTTTACAAAACCCATAACCACCAAGGCATTGCATGGCTGTTTCACATACACGGAAACCAGTATCTGAACAGTATGCCTTAATGATAGGAGTTAAAAAGTCCACCAGGTTTATATTATGTGTCTTTTCTTTACTGTCCTTCATTTCTGAAGCCAGATCTGCCCGGAAAGCAGCTGTATAAATCATGGATCTCATTCCATCTACCACTGCCTTCATCCATAAAAGATTTCTCCGCACATCAGGATGATCAATTATAGGCACGTCCTCTTGCTTTCTGCTGGCGATATCCCTGCCTTGAACACGCTGTTTTGTGTATTCAAGAGCATTTCTGTAAGCTGTACTGGCGATGGTCATACCGCTTACACCTGTATTTATTCTGGCTGAATTCATCATCTGGAACATTTGGGCAAGGCCATTATTCTCTTCACCGCAGAGATAACCAATACAATCATTAGAATTTCCAAAATTGAGTACGGCAGTAGGAGAAGCATGAAGCCCCAATTTTTTTTCTACGTTGCTGCAAATAACATCATTGGATTCACCGGATGTACCATCGGGGTTGAGCCTGAACTTGGGAACTATAAAAAGGGAAATTCCCCTGACACCTTCTGGAGCACCTTCTATTCTTGCCAGAATAAGGTGAATGATATTATCAGTTAGATTATGATCTCCCCAGGAGATAAAAATCTTTGTTCCGGTAATTTTAAAATGATCTCCCTCACGTGTAGCAATTGTAGCGGTAGCGGCAAGGTTGGAGCCTGCGTCAGATTCTGTAAGACACATTGTTCCGGCCCAGGTACCATCATACATTCTGGGAACATAGGTTTTTTTCAGTTCCTGTGTACCAAATGTTTCTATCAGATGTGCTGCCCCATGGGTTAGACTGGGGGCCATATTAAAGGCCTGGCATGCGCCATACATGAAGTCGTTGACAATCACACGCATCATGTTTGGAAAACCCTGACCACCATATTCAACATCCCTGGCAGCAGCAGTCCAGCCATCAGCTCCATATTGTTTAAATGCTTTTTTAAATTCAGGCGGACAGGAGACTTGACCTTTATCAAATTTCACTCCCCATTCTTCGCCTATATCGTTCAGGGGATCCACTACCCCCTTTGCAAAACTTAATGCTTCTGAGACCAGGAGATCCAGGGTTTTTTCATTGAGGTCTTTGTATTTGTCTAACTCACAAAGCCTTCCATACTTAAGCTGTTCTTTTAAGATAAAAAAGATATCTTTCTGATTAATTTTAAAATTGCCCATTTGTTTTCATTAATCCTTTTTACTTCCATCCTCGTTATACTCATACCATCCCTTACCGGTCTTGCGCCCCAGATGTCCTGCCTTTACCTTTCTTCTGAGAAGGAAAGGCGGATAAAAGCCGGCATCACCGGTTTCTTTGTAAATTGCCATCATTGCGCCATAACTTACATCAAGACCCACCATATCACCGGTTTCAAATATTCCCATTTTTCTTCCCGAGGCCAGGCGCAGCCCCTTATCTATATCGTCGCAGGTTGCAACCCCCTGTTCCACAAGTTTCATGGCTTCAATGGCAGATGGAAAATTAATTCGATTGATTACAAACCCTGCAATATCACGGTTAACCATGATGGGTTCCTTACCTATTTTTTGAACAAACTGCCTGCCTGTCATGGCTGTTTCGTCAGATGTCTGAAGAGTTTTGATTATCTCCACAGCCTGCATCATAGGAACAGGACTGAAAAAATGCACTCCAATTACTTTTTCAGGACGTTGGGTTACGGCTGAAAGTTCAGTAATGGGTATGGCAGAAGTATTACTGGCAATTAGTGTTTTATCGTCGCATACTGCATCAATTTTTTTGAATATTTCCTGTTTTAATTCAATATTTTCAAAAACAGCTTCAATGGCCAGATCCGCATCTGCACCATCCTCATAACTGCTGGTTGTGACAATCCGGTTCATAATAGTTTCTTTATCTTCAGAAAGCTTACCCTTTTCTATAAATTTTCCAACTGACCATGCTATGTTTTTAGATGCCCTGTCCAATGCCTCCTGGGAAACATCATTAAGAACAACCTGAATTCCTGCCTGAGCACAGACTTGTGCTATACCGCTTCCCATAAGTCCTGATCCCAAAACCATAACCTTTTGAATATCCATTTATTTCTCCTGA
>JAQICW010000278.1 GCA_027858355.1 Desulfobacula sp. | reverse complement strand
GTCTTTTGATTGAAGGATATAGTTTGATCATTTTATTTGCCATAGTATCGCCGGTTTTATCGGCATCAAAACCACAGTAAATTTTGCAACCGTTCATGATAAAATTTTGTAACCATGCTGGATCATCTGTTGCGCCTGAGGTCGATATGGCAGTGTATTCAGGGTAAAGCACAGCACAGGATGCTGCATCAATGGCTGATTCACAGAGAACCATTTTTCTTACGTTCTTACCAACAATATAAAAACAACCAAGATCTTTTCTGGAACCAGGTGCCATGCCGCGCCATTTTTGATGATAAGTTCCCCGAAGTTCAGCGCCGACAACCCTCTTTTTTTTTCCAAGCCGTAAAAATACCGCGTTGGCCCTGATATCCGCATAAAGTTTTTTTGACTTGATTAGATTTTGTATGAGTTCTTCTGGAATACACCGCCTGTTTATAAGGTATTGCGTAACCTGCGGCAGTTTTTTGTCATCTTTTTGAGAGAGTTTTAATTTTTGTTTTAAAGGATGTGTTTTTATTGGAGAGGGTATTTTAACAATAGAAGATGAGAAGTGTTCATAAAGCCATAGTACTGCATTTTTAAAACCAACCCCTTGTAAATGAATGACAAGATCAATGGCGCCACCGCCACCTGTCCCCTGGGTCCAATTCATGAATTTCGAACCGTTTACAGATATCACCCCTTGACTTGTGTGCCATTTAGCCTTGTCCTTAAGATCTTTGGTGCTTCCAAAGTGTTGCAGCAAGGCATTAAGCTCGATATTTCTTACTTCATCTGCTTTTTTCCTTATTTCTTCAAAAAAATTATTGCTGATCAAGCCTATTCCTCAAGCTCTTACATTTTTTCATATTAATAACATGGCTGTTTTCAGTTAATCGATCAACCAGGGCTGCGGTCAGTTGAGTGTTTTTCAAAAAAGAACCCCATTGATCAAACCCGAGATTTGAAGTGATTAAAGTAGCTTTTTTCTTGTGCCTTTTGTGCTTCAGGCTAAAAAACAAACCAACCTGTACTGGGTCGATTTATATGAGTCCCAGTTGATCTATCAGCAGGCAATCATAGGCTGCAAAGGTCTCCAAAGACCTTTTTTTCTGAATGATCGGCCAGGGACTGGTAAAGCGTCTCCACGAGTTCCGGGAACAGAATAAACTTCCCCCTATAGCCCCTGTCTATCGCCTGGGTAAGAAAAGCTGTTGCAAGTCCTGTCTTGCCTGTGCCTGTGGGGCCTATCCAGATAATATTCTGTTGCTTTGTCATATAATCAAAACAATCATAAAGGGTGAGAATCATTTTTTTATTCAGTTTCGGTTGCCTGTCAAAAGGAAAGGTTTCAATAACAAAAGGTTCCGGCATCTTTGCAAGGCTGATCCTTCGTTTTCTTGCATTTTCCTGCTTGGTTTTGTACTCTTGCTCAACCACATACTTTAAAAGCCGGACAGATGAGAAGCTGCCTTTTTTGGCAAGGTCGATATAATGGTCCCAGTTGGTAATTAAGCCTCTCAGTCCAAGATATTTAAGCATTTTTTCTAACTAATCATCCATTGTTATTCATTATTTTCATAAATTGATAGATCCACCTCATCTGCAAATCGGCCTTCAAGATATGCCGGTCTGTTTGTGAACTCTTCGTCGATTACAGGTAATGGCATCTCATAGTTTGACTGTCTTAAAAGCAGTCGGATAATATTTTCAATGGTTTCCACATTTTTGATTCTGTATTTCAAGGCCCGCTTGAGGGCTTGGACAAACACAGACAGGGCAGTTTTTTTATGGAGGCTGTATAATTGACGAACAAATTTGTGTCGGGCCTTGCCCTTCATTGTAAGGGCAAAAGTAAGATAGGCATCTATTTCTAATGCAGCAGAACGTAAGATACGCTCCTCTTCTGCTGTGGGTTTTATCCGGTGCTTGGGGTGATATTTTGGCTTTGGTTCTCCCTTTGGAGCAATCCTTTTGTTTTTAACACCGTCCAAAGGCAAATCATATTCTGCCAGCTTTTTTCTTTTATGATAGACCTCCACATGACCACAGAACTGAAGCAACTTTACATCAAACCGTGTTTTTCCCGGCACCCAGTAAAAGTTCCCGTCAACAGCAGCATATCCATACTGATCCGTTCCTCTTTCATGGGCAATATAAGGAGGCGTGACATAGGCAGGCAGTTTTTTAAGAAATCCCTGTTCATGCTCAAAAGCCTTGGCCGGGATCATCCTGGTTTTGCTTACTGGTCTGTTGGGCATTCTGATGGTTGCCCAGTCAAATGCCTGTTGGTTCATATCTTCTAAGGTCTCATAAATGCGGCCAGGAAAGAAATTGGTTTCTACAGTATAAAAACTACGTTCATTGCCGGCCTTTCTATTAGAATGCCTTACTTAATGACAGATAAATTCAAATCCATATTGTTTTTCAAATTGTTTCATCTCAGGTGTCATAACAGCATTTTTACCGGTTCCTCTAAGACGGGCAAGATTGGTGTTGTCAATAATACAGACAGGTGCAGCATAATCCCAAAAGGTCAGTGCTTCATGGATAAAACACTTCATGGCAAACCGGTTAAATGAACGATAAAATTTTAGATACCGCATCTTTGAGTATCTCATATAGATAATGCTGGCAACGACCTTGACCCGGTTTGTTCCAAATTTTACGGTATAGGGACTTGTATCGTGCTGCATTTCAGCTCCAGGCTCATCAGGTCTCTGGTCACAGCGTTGGTTTTTGGGCTGCCCAAGATCCAATTCGCGTATATTGCGTGTCAATGTGGAATATCCAATAGAGAGATTTTCCTCTTCAGTAAGAATTTCATGGATTCTTTGAACATAACCGTCACATTTTGCATGAAGATTTCTGAGTAGCTCAGGATCAACATTTATTTTGTCCTGTCTTATTGTTTCTGGAAGCTGGCCCTTCTGGTCAATAATACTGCTGACAGTATTGGTGCTGACCCGAAGTGTGCGGGATATTTCACGGACACCCAAGCCTTCATTATGAAGGAGAAAAATTGCTTTACGCTTGTTCACATCGATCATATAAATCTCTCACAGCAATTATAAAATTATCCATAATATCTATAATCCCTTGAACAAGGAGACTTGCCTGGACCTGGAAGGTATCATTCCCAAGACTGTCATCACCGGCTCTACAGGTGATTTTTTGCATATATCGCTGTACTGACTCAAGATCCCTGAGCATCATTTGTTCTGCACTTGTACACTCTGTTGTCCGGGGTGATATTTTTTTTAACTGATTCAGGCCCCAGGGGTTGTTACCTTCTTTGATCTGTTGCCGTAAATTATCAGACCCCTTGAAGAAACCGTTAGCCAAAAGTTCAATGTCACGGATGCTCAATCCTTTGCCAGCAACCAATTTTACAAACTCGTCAATCTCATTTTTTGCAATTGAGTTCATACGTATGAACTTACGCAGTGTGTACATAAATGAATAAACAGGAAAATCCCCGTTAAATACCTTTTTTGCCACATACTTACTCA
Organism: Desulfobacula sp.; assembly: GCA_027858355.1. The sequence goes on along the minus strand of JAQICW010000278.1, from coordinate 326 downwards.
TTTCTCTAAGAATACCGGCCCGCATGCTAACCCAGTTTCTGCCCTTCAGGGTATGACTTACTTTTTTGAAGAAGATCGGCAATATCGCCATGGGTCATGCCATGCACCTTTTGAAGTTCATCAATCATTTTTGCCTGTTCCAGGATAGTAAGGGGGCGGGCGATTGAAGTTCGTATAAGCTTGATAATACCAAGGGGCTCATCACTTCCAAAGGAACTATAAGGGACTATCCCGATATTAAGCTTTTTTGCACACCTGTATCGCTTAAAGCCATCAAGAAGAATTTTAGTCCCGTCTTCAAGATTAATGCCTTTAAGTGGTTCCTG
>JAQICW010000275.1 GCA_027858355.1 Desulfobacula sp. | reverse complement strand
CGGAGCAACCCATACTGGAGAATGTTAAGCATATCCGAAAGCTTCTCCAATCTGTTGAAAACTCTGATCGGAAATTGGTATCTGATGAAAAAACGATTATTGGTATTATCAAGGGGGATAAACCAACTTTTTCTATCACTGCTGATTTTAAAGGGCAGCATGGTTTTTTAAAGCTAAATGATAATAAAGTATGCAGTTTTTCAGATGGCAGTTTCAAGTCAACCACCCGCAGAGCGAATCTTGTACAGGTAGAAGAAGCATTGCTTGAATCCAATATGGATCCTACAGCAGCTCCCACTTTATTTAAAATTGTTACCAGTATTGTTCATAGCGCAGCAAGGCAACGGCATGGTTGTGCCATTGTAATCGACCTGAATGAAAAACCCATCTTCATCTCCGGTCATTCTCTTGAGCAGCCACTTGACCTTGAAGTTCATGAGTATTTGGAATTGACCAAATCTTTGTCAAAGGTGGATGGCGCCCTACATCTCGGGGCTGACTTGAAACTTCATGGTTTTGCCTGCCTCCTGGACGGTCATTCTATTCCAGGGGAAGACAGGTCCCGTGGCGCCCGTTTTAATTCAGCTCTCAGATTCACTGCTGAGCAAGACAATATCATTGTCATTGTGGTTTCATCTGACGACCCTGTCTCCATCATGATTAATGGCCTGGCGCTGAACACCAGTTGTCAGTGGAAGTCTTCACTCCTTTGTAATGAGCCTTTGTTACTTGAAAAATGGGTGACACTCTCAAAGCCATCCTATTGAGGTTTTCAAATTCTCTTTCCATTGAGCAGGTTTTTTGATATTCTTCAATCCCGCCTGCCAGTGTTGTCATGATGACCGCCATTGCCTATACACCGGGTCCCATGACCGTGTTTTCTATGTCTTCGAGTGTGCGAAACGGGTTTTATAAAACACTTCCTGGCATTGCTGGCGGATCTGTTGCTTATATCCTCCAGATGATTGTAGTGTATCTGGGACTGGGTGTAATTGTTCAGAAATAACTGGGATGACCCAGGGTGATGAGCTTTCTGGGTCGGACCGTATTATGTTGTAAACACATGCACGCATTCACCTCTTGACACCCTTCGGGTTTTTTACCATAATTTGATATCTATATAGATTTAAAATAGTAATTATTAAAAGGGTACGCTTATGGACAATATTGACATTCCGCCTGATCCGACTACCGCATTAAACTATAAAAAAACATTATTTGATTAAGATTACCGATCCTTCTACTCGGAGGCCAACATAAAAAGCCATGCGGCTGACCCGAGGCAATTAAACACCGAACGGGGTAACTATATGAATTCAATATCAGTAAGATTTTTTATAATTACAGATGATTCTGAAATTTTGAGAGTGTCAATCAATAAGCTTGATCGTTTATTAAAAAGCACTGATGAGGAAAAAATCGAAAAATTTGCTGGAAAGCGTGTGCGTGCTGCAGAAATAAGCGTGAGGCTTAAGAATCGAAAACCAATTGAAGCTATACGTGCAATCTATCATTATTTTCATTTCAATGAAAAAGGCATTCTTGATAAAGACAGATTAAGAAATGATGGAAATATTGTGTCTGTTGCTGGAATTTCTCCTATGTTCACACAAAAAGCTCAGGACAATATAATAAATGCTCAGCAAGAATTCGCTAAAAGACAAAGAGATCATGCTGTTTGGTGGAAACCCAATATGCAGCTTGAACGAAATCTCTTAGATGCTGCTATCGATGAGTTTAAGTGCAAAAGATTGTAATGATTTTAAAAAAATAAGACTGATGTCTTAAGCCATTAAACTGATGAAAAAAATGATTGAAATTGAGAGTATCAAGATGATTTTTATCTACAATATACAGTAATAGAGTCTTCTTCAATTTGATTTTTCTCGTTCCCATATAATTGATTATTAAGTCCCAGGATAAAAAAACTGTCTATACCAGATGTGGTATTTGCCAAAAACTCAAAAAGCCCGGACTGGTGAAAGAAGCGCTCGGTAGATTTGGAAAGTTGACTTCTGAGCACTTATACCATCTATAATCGCTATCACTTCAATATAAATCAAATATTATTTTAGAGCTGGAAAGCTATTGGCGTAAACATGATTTTGAGTAACAATAATATCAGAATCATGTTTCATCAGGTTCTAAATTTCATTTATACAAAAAGACTATTTACTGGTAGGATTATTAAGGAATAATTTAGAGCGAATTTTTTCAGGGTGATTAAAGGATAGAGAAAATAAATGCGGTCGGGTTTTAGGAGTGGTTTTTTATGAATGAGGTGAAAGAGGAACAAAAAGAAAAAGCATTTGTCCGACAATCCATAAGATTTAAAATATTCTTTGTGAGCCTATTGCCAACGATTGCTTTGCTTGCTGCGGCATTTCTTAATAATCAGTATTTGAATGTTTTAGGGGACAGCGCTGAACAAATTCTATCAAAAAATTATAAAAGCATTCGAGCATCCCAAGAAGTGAGGAAGGGACTGGAAGAAATACGCAACCTGGCATTAGAGAAGGTTTCCAAACAAAATTCTCTTATTCTTACGCCCCAGAAAATATTGGAAAATATATCTTTTAATATAAAGGTTTGCAAAGAAAATGTTACTGAAATCGGTGAGCGTGAGCTGATTGAAAAAATATTGGAAAGCTATCATTTATATGAAGATCTTGTGTATTCCTTGAACCAAAATATTTCTGAACTGATGCCGGATGATCATTTTTCCGGTTTTCTGGCATTAACTGCCAAGATGATCATTTTTATTGATGAGCTGGTTTCCATTAATGAGGATGCTATGGAACATGCTGAAAAGCACACCCGTATTTTGGCAAGCCAGGCACAGAGAAATGCAGCCATCCTTTTTGGTATCATCATCGTTATCATCCTGGTTTTAAGTTATTTTTTATCTTATCGGATCGCAATGCCGATCATGAAGCTTGTCCATAAACTTTCGAAGGTTCAGGAAGGCAAAGGTGTTTATCCAAGGATCAGTTTAGAAACGAATGATGAGATTGGTTTGTTAGCCAACTCTTTTAACCATTTATTCAGCCGCCTAGAACAATACGATAATTACAGGAATGATATAATTGCTGCTGAGAGAGAAAAGGTTCGACGCAGTGAGGAGGCAAAGGGAAAATTTATTGCAGATATCTCCCATCAGCTTAAAACACCCATGACATCCCTGAGCATGAGTATTGGGATGCTGCACAGCCGTGGGGAGACGATGGCTTCAGAAAAAAGAATAAAATTATTTTCCACTGCATCTGATGATTGTGTACGTTTGGCAGCCTTGATTAATGAATTGGTTGATATCTCACGTCTTGAGACAATGGCACTTCCCCGTCCCAAAGAAACTCTTGATATCGGTATGGTGATAAACGAATGCTTGATACCATTAAACAAGCAAGCTGAAAACAAAGGCATTTCCATAGTAATTGATATACCTGTGGATCTGCCTCAACTGACCATTGATTCTTTCCGTTTCCCATGGGTGATTACCAATCTTGTGGGAAACGCATTGCGGTATACCAGCCGGGGAGGGGAAATAATGGTAAAGGTTTTTAAACAAGGGGCTCGTTTTTATTTCCAGTGTTCTGATACGGGCGAAGGAATTGATCCAAAATTTTTACCGCACATTTTTAACCGCTTCACCCAATTTTCAGAACGGGGTAAAAGTGGAACAGTTGGACTCGGGCTCGCCATTGTAAAGGATATTATTGAACAGCACGGCGGAGATATAAAAGTTCAAAGTGAAATTGGAAAAGGAACCACTTTTATTTTCTGGATACCGTTTTTAAAGGAGAACAAAGATGCAAAAAGCCCTGATCATTGATGATGATTCCAATATTTTAGTCACTTTGGAAATGTATCTTGAAGATAAAGAATTTGAAGTTTTTACCGCAGATTCAGCAGAGAAGGGAATAAAATACTTCTATGAAAAAATGCCGGACCTGGTGTTGCTGGATTTAAAACTGCCGGATCAGAACGGACTGGAAGTCCTTAAAAAAATTATTGACAGCGGAATTAAAACCCAGGTGCTGATGATCACAGCGTACGCCACCATTGAAACTGCGGTTAAAGCAGTTAAAATGGGAGCATTTGATTATCTTCCCAAACCATTCATGCCAGGGCAGCTTGATCTTGTCCTGGAACGGGCAAAACGGTTTACTCGAATGGAAGTAGAGATTGCCTCGCTCAAAGGTATTTTTTCTGAAGGAGGCTTCTTAACACGGAACCCAAGGATGCACAAAATTTTACAAACTGCCCGTCAGGCATCAGATTCTGAAGCAATTATTCTGATCAGCGGAGAAAGCGGGACTGGGAAAGGCATCCTGGCAAAACTCATTCACGACTGGAGCCCCCGATCAACTCAGCCATTTGTCACGGTTGACTGTGCAGCCTTTCAGGAGAACTTATTGGAAAGTGATTTGTTCGGTCATGTAAAGGGTGCATTTACCGGGGCTTTGCAGGACAAAACAGGAAAATTAAAATTGGCAGAAGGGGGTACAGTCTTTCTTGATGAAGTCTCGGAAATACCAAAGACCATTCAGGGAAAATTGCTGCGATTCATACAGCACCATGAGTACGAAATGGTTGGAGATCCAAATCCCCATTCTGTGGATGTGCGTATCATAGCCGCAACCAATAAGGATCTGGAAGAGATGGTTCGTGAAGGAACCTTCAGAAATGATCTCTTTTTTCGATTGAATGTTTTGGAATTGTTTCTACCCCCGCTGCGCGAACGGCCGGAAGATATTCAATTGCTGGCTGAATTTTCCCTGAAGCAATCCGCCCGAATAAATAGAAAAACGGTTCATCATATTCAAGCGGATGCTATGCAGAAACTTCAGGAATATCCCTGGCCCGGAAATATAAGGGAGTTGATAAATACCATTGAACGCTCTGTGATCATTGCTCACGATGATGAACTCAAACTATCTGATTTGTCTTCCGGCATTGTAAATTTCAATCCTTCCGCCAGTTTGAATACTGATTTGCAAAGTCTGGATGAAATTGAACGACGGCATATTCAAACCGTTCTTTTGCACACCGCTTCTCTTGATGAAGCTGCCAAAGTGCTTGGAATTGATCCGGCCACTCTATGGCGCAAACGGAAAAAATATCAACTTGAATAATTCTTGCATAATGCAAGGCCATTTTCATGCAAGATTCAAGATTCTATAGAAAATACACTGTGACATTCTGTTACAGATGAACCGATTCCCTTTAAATACAATAAGATAAATCCGCAGGCATCCTTTTTGCTCTTGACTGTCATAGAGTTGGGCCAATGTGTACCCAATATATGCAGAAAGATTCAATGGAGGGCTACGTCACATGATATCAAAGGAAAAAACGATATTGATTTGCAGGCTTATTCAAAAGCCCCAAATTTTAAATAATGAAGGAATGACCATTACCCATAGCCCGATGCAGTGCTTTAATAATGCAGTATCAGAGAAGACAGGGTTAATCATTATAATTTTTTCAGTACAAAATCTTTCATTGAGAGGCCAGATTATAGAACTGTGTAGTTGCCTTAAAAGCAACTCCTTGACAAAGGAAATACCCATAGTTGCCTTAGCTGAAGTTTTGCATCGGGATATGTTGGTTAACATGCAGAAAGCGGGTGTGGAGTCAACTGAAATGTACAATATGAATGCAGCTATTGATCTAAAAAACATAGCAGATCGTTTTTTTTTACAGGGTTTTCCCTTCAGGATAGAGCGTTTTTTGCAAAAATTATGTCCTTTCTTAAATTATATCCAGATTGATAATCAACATGATTTAACTGTCTGCCGTGCATACAAAAATCGGATGGTTTTAGGAGGAAAACGGCTGCATGAGGTATGTGAAACCGGAAATCACCTGCATTGCGACTATTTTTTAAATCCAAGGACAATATCATGACCTTTCACAGCAGAATCTTAAAACTCCATCCTGCTACTCTTGTCCTGTTCAGTTTTCTTCTGGTTATTATTATTGGCACGGTTCTTCTGAAAATGCCGATATCCACAAAAGCCAACTATATCCCGTGGACGGATGCACTGTTTACAGCTACTTCTGCGGTCTGCGTTACAGGACTTGTCGTGGTGGATACAGGAAGCTATTTTACCATTTTTGGTCAGTGTGTTGTTCTGATACTTATCCAGATTGGCGGATTGGGCATCATGACCATCTCTGTAATACTGTTTCACTGGTTAGGCAGAAAGATATCATTTCATCAGCGGATGGCCATGCAAGATCTGTTTTCTTCAGCTCCCCGGAAGGATATTTTCAGACTGGTAAAGAGTATTGTATTGATGACAGTCTTTGCAGAAACTTTGGGAGCATTTTTTTTAACCATTCACTGGGTTCGGGAATATCCTTTTGGGAAAGCGGTTTACATGGCTATTTTCCATTCTGTCTCCGCGTTTTGCAATGCCGGGTTTGCACTCTTTTCGGACAGCATGATGCACTATAGCAATAGCTTCATTTTAAACATAACCGTGTGCAGTTTGATTGTTATCGGAGGGATTGGTTTTCCCGTACTTTACGATTTTCAATCCTGGTTTAAACTTCATAAAAAAAAGCGATTCAAATTTTCTGTTCAAACCAGAACAGTTCTTTTAACAACAATGATTCTAATTCTTGGGGGAGCACTGTTCTTTGGCCTAGTGGAACGACAGGGATTACAGGAAGGACAACCATTCAGCTATTGGCTGCTAACCTCAATATTTCAGTCTATAACCAGTAGAACCGCCGGGTTTAATACAGTGGATATTGGTTCTTTGAAAGACGCAACCTTGGCGATGATGATTTTTCTGATGTTTTTTGGTGCATCCCCTGGTTCCTGCGGTGGTGGTGTGAAAACCACAACATTGGCATTATTGGTGGGCTTTACGATTAGCGGAGTCAGAAGAAGACAGCGAGTTAATTTATTTAAAAAAAGCATTCCAACAGAAACGATAACCCGTAGTATAAGACTAATTCTGATATCAATCGGAATCATCAGTATGGTTTTATTCATGCTGCTTGTCGGGGATTCAATAACCGGGCATGATGTTAACAGCCCTCAAGGTTCTTTTCTCTCATATTTTTTTGAAACAGTCTCGGCTTTTGGAACAGTTGGCTTGTCGATGGGTGTGACACCTCAACTCAGTATCTGGGGAAAATTTTGGATTATTCTAATGATGATTATCGGCAGAGTGGGTGTTCTCACCTTTTCTTATATTATTGTTGGCACAGGTACTGCCAACGGGTTTGAACGGTCTGAAGAAAATATAATGATCGGATGAAAGGAATAGCATGAAAAAATTTGCAGTCATAGGCCTTGGTAATTTTGGTTTTTTTGCAGCCAAAGCCTTATATGAAGATGGTAACGAGGTTATTGCAATTGATTTTGATAAAGGACGAATTCAGGCAATTGATGCACATTGCACTGAAGCCATCGTGCTTGAAGCAACTGACAAAGAAAAACTAAAAACCCTTGGGCTGGAAACCATGGATGGTGTAATTGTCTCCACCGGAACCAAAATTGCCACCAGTATACTGATCTGTTATCATTTGCAGGAAATCGGCGTAAAGAAAATTCTTGTCAAAGCGTTAGATGAGGATCATGGAAAAATTCTGACAAAGGTTGGTGCCACAGAGATCATACACCCGGAACGTGACATGGCTGTGAGAATATCCCGAAGCTTGTCTCAACCCAATGTGATGGACTTTATACCGCTTTCAGATGATTATGACCTTGTTCAGGTTTGTCCCCCAAGAGAATTCATAGGGAAAAGCTTAAAAGACTTGAACTTGAGAGCGAAATATAATGTTCATATCATTGCAATTAAAGAACTGGTGCCTGAAAATTTCATATTGGTTCCACAGGCAAATTTTATTATAAAAGACAGTGATATCTTGATGATGTTAGGTAAATCTGAGGATATTAAGCAAATAAAAACTCTGAAAAATTAAAAGGAACTCATATTCCAATAGGTGATTATATTATCTATCTATATGGGGTTTCGGCTAAAAACCTAAAGCAATCACTGGCATTTTAAAGACTCAGTCAAGACAAAAATTGGACACCCCCATATATGGTATACAGGTTTTTTTCAGCCTTGATACTTTCATTCAATTATATAAGCCAAGTGCGTCATGGCCGGTCATATTTCTACATTCAAGTTGATATAACAAGTTTAATTTAAAGATTTTTCTATATTCAATTTGTTTAATGTGAGTTTCAGTCCTTGTTTTTCTATATGTGATTCTCTGAGAAATGGCAATGCTAAGATCATATGTATTCACTCAAACCATTAAAGGATATCGTTAAATGATTAAACGAATTAGCAGGAATGGGACAACAAAAAATGTGTCACGTGACACAATTCAAAAAATTCGAGTAGAACAAATATCTCCAAATCCAAATCAAGCCAGGATCGATTTTGACAAAGCAGGCCTGGTAGAACTCGCAGAGTCGATAAAAGCCACGGGTTTGCTCCAACCAATTATTGTCAAGCCTGTCGGCAATCGGTTCCAAATCATTAATCACCCAGAAGGAGTTATCCCGACAGGTTGGTAAAAGTCGAACGTACATTGCACAGAAAGTGAGATTGCTGGAGTTGGGAACGGATGTCAGAAACGCAATGGAATCTAAGGAAGTTGGGGAGCCCCTTTAATGTGGAGCTTGATTCGGCCTGACTTTGGCAAACTTACAAAGAATCAGGACTTAAAACTTAGATAGGCTTTGGTCAGATACAATCTGGAGTATTTGAAGCGGTATCCCTGCACGTCTGGGTGAGCATCCGGCTGGTAAAAAATATTTTAACTATCCCCAAGGTGATTTACTTGGGGATTACAATTTTATTTCAAGGGGCACACCCGGTTTATGGGCATGGTGAAAAAATATTAATGAGAGAATGCAGTATCAACCTATTACAGGAACTCTCCAATAAAGAACATTTCTGCATATCCTTCCTGATTAAATTATATTTCTACCAAAGTTGATTTGTTGAAATGCCTTTACAGACTTTAGAAATGTTGATACAGAATTATTACTCTAGAGTTTTAACTTATCTGCTTGAATATCATTCAAGCTTACAAGATACAAAATTTTTGAACCAGATTTTTTAGTTTGTTTGATCAGATATTATTCAAATTTTCACGATATCCAGACCTGCACATTTATTTGTTCGGCCTGTGATTGCCGCCTGCATTTTTGTTGTTGGAGTTATTGACAACGGACACGTATGTTGTTATAATTTCCAACATGAAAGCTGTTAAACTCATTAGCACACGTATCGTCTATTCTGAATCGACATTTGCGGAGTTGATATTGTGGCGGCTCCCAAAGCCACTGCTTGGGTCTGTACACGGGTTCAAGTACAGGCTTGCGTATATCGTGCGTGGTGAATGCGTTTTGCGCTATGACAATGAGACTGGGAAGGGTGATCATAGGCATTTTGATGGAAAAGAAAGTG